>JAGQPK010000017.1 GCA_020426755.1 Planctomycetales bacterium | reverse complement strand
TGATCTGGTGGCCATCGACGGGAGGGGGAACTTCGGCATGCAGGCCTCTGAATACTGGCAATCACGGTGCTATCAAACATGTGTGGTACGACGAGCCCTGAATCCCCCTCCCGGACTGAACGCGACATAACGTGGAGAGCCGATTGCGGGAGGGGGAACTGCCTGCGATGGCGATCCTCAACTCTCGACTGAGTAACATCGAGCTAGCGCGATCCAGATCGCCTCGTTACTCTCGCGCGTCGACCTCAACGAACTTGATGTTGTCGTACACCAGGCCGACATCGTCCAAGCCGTCGCCGTTCCAATCACCGACCACGACGCGGGCATGCGGGTCGTTTACGGGGATGAACTGATCGCCGTCGTCGACTCGGTAGTTGCGATTCACGTCCAACACCAACCGGCCATTGCTTAAGATGCCGACCTCATCCACGCCGTCGCCGTTGAAATCGCCAACGATGGGTTGATCACCATCTTGGCCGAATTCGGCCTCCATGTCATCTTCCGGCTTGAATTGACCATCGCCGTTCATGTCGAGATGCCACTGGCCCTTATAGAAGATACCGACGTTGGTGATACCATCACCGTTCCAGTCACCTGACACAGCCTTGTCACCATGCGTTCCGTAGTGGAAGACGTGGTCAATCACGTCCGAACGCGTGTCGCCTTCGGCCGTCAGACGGAGTTCGCGGCGTTCCTGGGCCGCCTCAGATTCAGCGGGTGGCAGGTTCTTTTCTTCACCTTGGCGACGATTCTCGAGATCGGGCAAGCCGGGATCGCGGTGAATTGCCCGGCGGTCACCCGGCCAAGCCAAACCGAAGGTGCCGACGTCATCTTTGCCGTCGCCGTTCCAGTCACCGACCACGGGTTGATCACCTTGGTGGCCAAGTTTGACCCACATGTCGGAGCTGTCCCACTTGCCGTTGCCATTGACGTCGATGAACCATTGGCCTTCATGGAAGATACCGATCTCATCGAGTCCATCGCCATTGAAGTCACCGGCAATGACGATGCCGTCCTGGATGCCGAAGAGTCGTTCGCGATACAGCTTGCCGTCAACGAACAAGACCCAGTGCAGTTGGCGCACGTCGTCATTCTGCCAGCCCACAAAGAAGGTCTCTTCGTGATCGAACCAAATGGGACCGCGGTCTTGTACAACGACGCCCTCGCCGCGCGGACTGCCACCGTCGAGAACACTCAAATGCCAGGTGTTCGCCCAGACGCCTCGGAAGCGGCCAAACGGAGTGGGTTGGTAATTGAGCGGCGTGAGCTCACGCGGCGGCAGAGCTGCGAGAATCTCGGTCGGAGCCGCCGGCAATTCTTCCGGACGTGGCGGTGCAGGTCGCTGCAGCCAAGGAATGATATCCTGTTGAGTTTGGATCTCGCTAAAGTTGTTGTCCGGTGCGAAATAACCGGGCGGCAATTCGATTTGGATGATCGCATCAAAGTGATGATCCTCCATCGCATCTGCCATCGTGCGAATCGGGTTGTTCTGGTAGTCGTGGCGGTTAACGGCAATACCAGGCCCGGGGCTTGAATCGATACTGTCGATGTAGTTGTCGGGTTGAACTTCGTAAACCGCGTAACTGCCGCGATGCAGTCCGGCGAATCGATAGAAGCCATTCGCATCGGTCGTCGTGCGAATCGGGCCGGCAGGATAGAGGCCCGGCAGCGCGCCCGAGTTATCGCCTTGCGGCACATCCTCACCATAGATCCGCGCGCCTGTCGTTCCGTCGCGCAGCTCCAGCACAACGCCTCCGAGACGCAAGTCGTCGTCGGTCAGACGGCCATCGCGAATTGTGGAGATGTCATCAGGAAGTGATTCGCCAAATGACAATCGAATCGTTTCGCCATCTTTGAACACATACCCCGACACCTCGCTGGGCGGTTCTTCGCAGAAGCGGTAGTCTTCCGCGACGACGCCGGCTGACAGTTGTATGTCACGAATCTCATTGGCCGTCTCGACACTACCGCCGGCAGTCCCTGCGAGCTGGCCACCGTCAAAGTAATCTGCGGGTTGGATTTCTCGCAATGTGTAGCTGCCGGGCAGTAAGGCGCGAAACTCAAACCGCCCGCTGCCATCTGTAACCATCGACTGCACGATGTCGCCGTTAGCGTTGAGCAGTTCCACGGTGACGCCAGCCAAGGGGATTTCGCCATTCTCTGGTTCGAACACGCAATCCTGATCGAGATCGGTGTGGACGATGCCGCTGATGCTGGCGGGATTGATTTCGCCAAAGTTGTATTCGATGCCATCTTCGCCCCAACCAACATGAATCGAATGGATCTCGTCGCCTGGGTTTGTGGCCTCACCACGCACCTGGCCGCTCACAGTGCCCGCGGCATCTTTGCCGTCGAGCCATTCCAACGCCGGATCGCCGTTGCCAGTGCGCCAACGCTCAACAATGCGGTAGTTGTCTGACACTAAGTTGTCAAAGCGATACGCACCAACGGCGTCGGTCAGAGTCCGTGCAATCTCGTTGCCATTGCTGCCGTACAAGATGACCTCAACGTCTTCGATCCCCAGTTCGTTCGTGTCGCGGATGCCGTCGTCGTCCGTGTCCGCGTAGACGTATCCCGACAAGCTGCTGGGTCGGTGTTCGCAGAAGTCCACATCCTCAGCCGCATCGCCGGAACCAAGCACGATGTCCAGTACGTGGTTCGGATCAATCACGCGGCCGACCGTTTTGTTGTCGACGTGGCCGGCCCGCGCACCCGCTTCGAGATAACCGTCCGGCGTGAATTCCCGCACGCCGTAGGTGCCGGGCAGCAGGTCGAAAAAGTAGTAGTTGCCCGCCGTGTCCGTGGTCGTTTCGTCGATGATCTGTCCGTCGACATCCAGCAACTGGATCGTGACATTCGGCAAGTTCTCATGTTCGATCGTATCGGTGAAGCAATCACCGTCGATTGTCGAGAGATGGACATTGCCGCTGATCGACGTGGCTTTGAGTTCACCAAAGTTGTACTCGATACCTGTTTGGCCCCACCCCAACGTGATTTGGCTAATTGTGTCATTCGGAGGTGCGAGTACGCCGACGATTTTGCCATCGATGGTGCCGGGTGTGTCGATGCCGTCGATCCAACCGAAGGGCTGCACTTCCTCGATGGTGTACAATCCGGACTTCAATTCGCGGAACTCGTAGCGGCCTGTCGCGTCGGTAGACGCAGTGGCTACGATCGCCCCCGTATCGTCGGTCAACACTAGCGCGACATCGGCGATGCCTTCTTCGCCGACGTCTTGCTGACCGTCGTTGTTGCGATCGTGATAGACGTAGCCACTGAGATCCGACGGTGCGAATTCGCAGAACTCATAGTTGGTTGCGTCCTGGCCTGGACCCAAAGTAACGTAGCCAATTGTGCTCGCATCCAACACTTGTGATTCGAAGTCGCCGCCGCCGTCGATCAAACCGACCATGGCGCCGCCTTCAAAGTACCCCGGTGGCGTCAGTTCCACGATGGTGTAAACGCCGGGTTCCAGACCCACGAACTCGTAGTCGCCTTGATCGTCGGTTGTCGTTTCGGCGACCTGGTTACCCTCGTCGTCTAGCAGTCGAATCGTGACGCCGGCGAGCGGCACGTGATAGACGTCATCCGTGAAGCAGTCGCCGTCGACGGTGGCGAGATGCACGTTGCCGCGAATCGAGACGGGCTCGAGTTCGCAAAAGTCGACGCGAGTCACACGCTCACCGGAAAGCAGATCGAGCTTTGCGACTTCGCCCGCATTCACCACGATACCACGCTCGCTGCCGTTGACGTTGCCTGCCCGCGCGCCGCCATCAAAGAGACCGTCAGGAGTAAATTCACGAACGCGATAGTTGCCAGGGGTGAGGTCGTTAAACGAATAGCTGCCGTCGCTGGCCGAGCGAGTTTCGTCGACGACGTTGCCTTGTTCATCCAGCAGTTGCACGAGTGCATTCGCGACAGGCGCGTGTTCGATGGTGTCGCTAAAGCAATCGCCATCCGGTGTCGCGAGTTGTACGCGTCCGGAGATCGACACGGGTAGGATCTCGCCGAAATCGTAGTCGATGCCGGCGCTGCCGCCGGGGAGCACGATTTGATCGATCGCGTCGCCTGGGTTGACGGCGTTGCCGCTGGCCACACCGTCGACGGTTCCCGCTTGATCAAACCAATCGATGTAGCCATCGGGCTGCGTTTCGACGATGCGGTAACTGCCTGGCGACAAGCCGCTGAACGAATAGCTGCCGTCCGCGTCGGTGTGAGTCACCTGGATCGTTTGATCGACAGCGGTTTCGATCGGAATCGCTTGGAGTTCGACACCCCTCAGCCCTTCCTCGCCCGCATCGAACCGCTGATTCATGTTGCGGTCGTGATAGACGTGACCACTTAGTGTCACCGGAATGACCGCTTGCGTCACCGTCGCCACGGTGCCCGTTGAGCGGTCACGCTTACCGCCCTCGTCATCCGCCGGCAAATCGAGTCCAGTGCCTTGGAGGATGGGGTCGTAGCGATTGACGAACTCGCTGGTGGCTACGGCATCTTCAAAGTTGGGCGCGGCGAAGTAGGCCTTGAATGTTGAGCCCTGAAACTCGACGCCCGAGGTGATTGGATCGAAACCGTCGTTGATCGTTGTGATGTCCGTCTCGTTGGGGTTGTAGTCCTCGACCTCATCCACGTCAATCGTAAAGACCAAGCGATCGCCGGGATCGAAGCCAGCGAAGTCGATCCGCAGCTTCGTTGTGCCATCCGTTACGGTCGGCGTGATATTGGCGACGTCCATGCCCGTCGCCTTAACAACTTGGAAACCAATTGCGTCGTCTGCGCCAAAGCTGTTGGCTGCTCGTTGCGTATCGAAGAAGACATCGCCGACGTCAAAGCCCGGCGTGTTCTGATCACCATCGATCTCAATGTACTTGAGTTGCGTGTTCGGGGCACCGCCCTTGAACGTCAGCACGAATGTATCACCGTGCAGGTCGCTTCCCAGATCCTCCTCGATGTAGACGGAGCCGACGAGCACCGGTTGGATGCTCAAGACGATTCGCTGTTCCATCGGTTCCACGCCGCAAACGTTCGCGCGTGCGTTGGCTGTCGCGTGACCGTTGCGGTGATTCCGCGGCTGAGTCCGTTCGATTCGACTTGCCATTCTGTGCAACCTCCCTGTTGCCACTTCTAATCGTGCCGTACGGTGTTGGCCGCGGCTCGATCTGCTTCAACCGACGCTTGATGCGTTTCGGCGGATTTCGTTAGTCTCGTCTTGTGTTCAGTTCGCCGTATGGCATTAGCCACGTTTTTCTTGGATCTGAACCGACGCTATCTGCGTTGCGGCGAACTACATGTATTATGTCGAGCTGTGTGCGTTGCGTTGAACTGCCGGTGTTACGGCCGTGGTGCGAGCTGCGATGTTGCTTGCGTCGCGTTCTCGATACGCGAGTCTCGCGTCAGTTGTTCTGATCGTGCATGTTCGAGCTGTGTCAGCGCCGCATCCATTTCATCGAGCGGCCATAGTCGCAGCGTGGCATCGAATCCACTTGAGACCAGCACGCGTGGATTCGCGTCCAGCGCTGCGATGCTGCCCTTGTGCCCGCGTAGCAAACTGAGACAGCGGCGTGTCTGCAAATCCCAAATGCAAATCACATTGTCACTACCGGCGCTCGCCAAGCGGTCGTGTGGCAGGAGCGATAACGACATCACCTTGCCACCGTTATGATTCAGCTGGAACAGTTCTTCGTTCGACTCCCAGTCCCAGATCTTGATCGTGCGATCCTCGCTCGCGGTAATCAGATGCTGGCCCGTGGGATCGAACGTGATTGCTCGAATGCGTTGTTGATGCGCCGGGTAGGTGGCCAGTTCATTACCCGTTTGCAGATCCCAGATCCGCAGCCGCCCGTTACGCCCGCCGCCCGCCAGATGCAGATCGTCCGGCGAGAATGCGATCGACCGCATGTCGCGGCAAGGGCACGGCAATTGTCGAATGCGTGTTCCTGTGATTGCATCGAATAGTTGCAGAGGCTGGCCGAAGCCGGCAACGGCTAACTTCGAACCGTCGTGACTGAATTCGATGTTCGAGACGGGGCCGGCTAACACGTCAGTCTTCCACCGACTCTTGCCGCTGGCCAATTCCCAGACCACGACGCGATGGTCATTGCCCGCGGTACCCAGCCACCTGCCATCTGGTGATACGGCGACCGTCTCCACCCAATCCCGGTGTCCCCGTATCTCTTTACTGAGCTTGCCCGATTGCACGTCGATGATTCGCACTACGTGATCGTCGCCTGCAGCCACGACCCAGCGTCCATCTGGGGTCAAACGCAATGCCGTTAGCACCGGCGAGGGGTGCTTGTCATCGAGCGGCCGTAGCTGTATCGCGCGATTGGCGACCGGCATCGAATAGCGAGCCGTTCCCGGTTCCGCACCGTTAAGCGTCGTTGCTGTTGCCAGCATGCTGCCAAGCAGCCAGCTTGCGAGCCGACATTTCATGACGAATCCCCCTCCACGCGAAAGCAAGCCGCGCAATGAGCTATTGTCGCGGTTCAGATCTTATCGGTCAGTGAAGGCCGTGTTCGCAAATTCGGAAGAGCGAATTGCGCAATCGGAAAAGATTAATTGCTAGCAAGTGGTAGTCGGGTGGACAGGTATGGGTGTGCGGATCAGCCCGTCGAGTGAGAATTGTCGCGCCAAGCCCCTACGATGGAGATCGGTTCCGCCGCGTAGCGACGACTGACGGTAGCCCGGCGTTTCAACGCCGGGTGGCGTTCGTGTGTGAAACATGTCGTCGCATAGCGACGATAGAAAACCGGGCACAGAATCATGTCAAACGTCGCTAGCGCGACTAACGAACAATCGCGCGACCGGTTCACGGCGTTAAAACGCCGAGCTACCGTCGGATGTCGCTCCGCGACGCGCACTCTAATGCGACTGCCCTCGGCTGCTGCAACAGCCTACCGCTTGTCAATCGGCACGAAATCGCGGATCTTTTCGCCGACGTAGACCTGACGCGGTCGGCAAATTCGCTTGGTCGGCGAGCGATGCATTTCTAGCCAGTGAGCAATCCAACCTGGCAAACGACCGATCGCAAATAGCACGGTGAACATCTGCATCGGTATGCCGATCGCGCGGTAGATGACGCCTGAGTAGAAGTCGACGTTTGGGTAGAGTTTGCGCTCTACGAAATATGGATCGCTGACGGCGACTTCCTCAAGTTGTTGTGCGACGTCAAAGAGCGGATCGCGAATGTGCAACTTGGCCAGCAGCTTGTCACATGCCTTCTTGATGATTAACGCGCGCGGGTCATAGTTCTTATAGACGCGGTGCCCGAAGCCCATCAGCCGGAAATTGTTCTTCTTGTCCTTCGCCATCGCGACGTACTTCTGCACGTCGGCTCCATCGTGAATGATGCGGTCGAGCATCGCGACGACGGCCTCGTTTGCTCCACCGTGCAGCGGACCCCAAAGGGCACAGATGCCGGCTGAAATCGAGGCGAACAGGTTGGCATCCGACGAGCCGACCATGCGCACCGTACTCGTGCTGCAATTCTGTTCGTGATCGGCATGCACGATTAACAGCATGTTGAGCGCGGAGACGAAGTCCGGATCGATCTCGTAAGGTTCACTGGGAACTGCGAACATCATGCGGAGGAAGTTTTCGCAGTAATCAAGATCGTTGTCAGGGTAGATGAACGGCTGGCCGATCGACTTCTTGTAGCTGTAAGCAGCGATGGTCGGCAGCTTGGCCAGCAAGCGGTGGATCGAAACCATGACTTGCTCTGGATCGCGAGGATCCAACGCATCTTGATAGAACGTCGACAAGGCACTGACGACCGACGACAGAATGGCCATTGGGTGAGCGTCACGCGGGAAGCCGTTGTAGAACGACCGCATATCCTCGTGCAGCATCGTATGCCGACGGATCGCCTTGCGGAAACCGACGAGCTCTTCCTGTGTCGGCAGGTCGCCATGAATCATCAAGTAGCAAACTTCGACAAAGTCGCAGTTGCCGGCCAGTTGTTCGATCGGGTAGCCCCGATAACGCAAGATGCCCTTCTCGCCATCCAGATAGGTGATGTCGCTGATGGCGGCACCCGTGTTGACATAGCCTTCATCCAGCGTGATGAAACCAGTGTCCTTGAGTAGCGTCGAGATATCGAGGGCTCGTTCCGCCTCCGTTCCCTGGACTACCGGCAAATCAATCTGTTTGCCATCGATGATTAGCTTCGCTGTCGCGTCGACTTCAGGCATCGAGGATCATCCTTTCCAGGAGAACTAATTCGGGCCATCTCAAATCATTGGCGGTCACTTCTGCCGCCCGCGTCTCACGCCCAGGTAGGTTTCATCGGAGCGTGCTCTAGACAATTTCAGCGTGGATCTTCCGTTGCCAAGTGTCCATTCTAGAAGATTTTTTTGTTTCACATAGACGGGAAGGGATGCTCTGGGCGAAAAAGGCGCCGCTGGGACAAATCGACGCTGTTCTGATTCGTTACACGAACGACTGGACGCAACTCGCCGAAAATCGCAAGCCGCGGTTCTCGGTGCGGGATGAGTCGGCGCCAGGACAGAACCGACGCTAACGCGTTGCGGCGAACTTGGCGCATCGCTGCCGTCCTCGGTGTTGGCTAACATAGCTTCACAACAACGCTTCACAACCGAGCGTCACTTCGCCGCCTTGAGTGTTGTCAAAAACTCGACCAGATCAACGAGTTCCTGCTCGGTTAAGCTCTGATGCAAGTCGGCCGGCATAATCGAGATCGGTTGTTTGGTGATGCTATCGATGTCGGCACGAGCGATATTTCGCACGACGCCTTCATTATTTTTTAATTCGACCTCCTCTGCGGTTTCGCTCACCAATAGCCCGGTGACCACATTTCCATCAGCTAATTCGGCCGTGTATGTTTCATAGCTGTGAGCGATCCCAGCACTGGGATAAAGAATCGATTCGAACATGGCGTCGCGGCTGAGTTTGCTGCCGATTTCCGACAGCTCAGGCCCGACTTGTTTGCCTTCCCCCCGGACGATGTGACATTTGTGGCACGTACCTTGGTTGAGAAAGACACGGTGTCCGCGCTCGGCATTGCCACGGGCTCGCACGAGATCTCGCACAGCCGGGACGGGGCGATTGTCCTTCGACGCGGCCAGTGGCAGGATCTCAAGTGACTTTGATTTGATGTCGCGCCAAGGGGCCTGATGGAGTTCGCTGGCCGCCGCCGCCACCAGTTCCGGTGACAACGTCTGAGCCTCGGCCTGTTTCAGCAAGAGCTCCGCACCTGCACGAATCTTGGCCATATTCTTCACCGCTAGACGCTTGATTTCGCTGCTGCCACTTCCCGATGTGACGCGTTCCAGTGACGGCACCGCGCGGTTGTGGCCGGAGTTGCCGAGAGCAGCGATCATCTGCTGCTGACGCGCTTCATCGTCGTGTGACAATTCGGCTTGGATTAGATCCCATTGATTCGCGTCGAGCAGCAAGCGAGTCGCATCGATTCCCAACGAGTCGGCACTGTGTTCACGTGCGAGCGACACGATTTCGGGGTATCTTTCGGTGAGGTTAAATTGTCGCACCAGTTCGACAAAACGCCGCGTGCCGCGTGCCAGGTCGAGGATGGATTCGATCTGTGTTCTGCGGGCAGGGTCGTTCTTCATTGCCGCGGGATTGAGCCGTGAAACGGCCTCGGCGCGTATCCGCTGACTTCTCTCATCGTCGCCCAATTTCGTGCTGAACGCCAAAGCCTCGCTAATCTGGTCACGCTGATTTGAGTCGAGAAAATCAATGGCGCGGACAAACCGCAGCACGTCATTCGCTGGGAGCTCGGGACTTTCTAACGCCTGCTGCAGCAGTTGAGCAGTCACGCTACCGCGGGAACGCCACGCGAGATCCCGTGCACCAGGATTGCTCCACGGAAAGGCTGAACTGCCGGAGGCCGCTCGTCCAGTCGAGTTGCTGCTCAGCTTTGTTGTATAGGCTGCCAAGCACTCGTCCCACCGGCCGTGAGCACCGATGCCGAGAGCTTCCAGGTACCAACGGTCTTGGCCGTCGTACTGTGTGGCCAAGTCGGCCCAGAGTGCGGCCACTTGAGCGTTCGCTTGATCGCTACGTTGATCACTGCTTTGATCACGCAGTGCGATCGCGCATTCGCGTCGTACGGCTGGCGACTCATCCTGGACGAGCTTTTCAACGAGTGACAACGTGTTGACATCGCTTAGTTGCCGTGCCAAACGAATGGCCAGGCCGCGGATGCGTGGGTCAGCATCGTTGGCCGCAATTTCGCAATAGTGCAAGCCGCGTCCTGGGATCTTGCCGAGCAGCCACAATGCTCGCGCCCGGAACTCGGGTCGCTCGCTGTGGCTCAACTCCGCTAAGGCAGCTTCTGCTTGAACGCCCATTTTGTGCAGTGCCTGCCACGCCAGATAACGCGCTGCGTAGTTGGGGTTCTGCAGTGCCAGCACGGCACCCGACGCCGTGGCGAAGTCGAACTTAGGAATTTTGTAGGTGCCTCCTTGGCCCGGTCGTGTGACGCGGAACAAGCGGCCACGCGTCGTGTCACCCATACCGTGGCCACCGACGCCGGGATCGTACCAGTCGGCAACGATCAGTGAACCGTCGGGGGCAACTTTCACATCGGAGGGACGAAACCAGGGATCGCGACTGCCCTGCAGCAGGTTGACGATCTCTGCGGAGAACCCTGCACCAGCAGGCTGCTTGATGTACGCCCGAGTGACACTTGGTCCGGCATCGCAATGAATCAGCTGCCCGTGAAACTGTTCGGGCAAGGCGTCGCCTTCGTATACGGTGATTCCGGTCGGCGAGCCGCCGCCCGTCTGCAACATGTTGGGCACGACGCCCGGATCGTTGAGATGCCAATGGCGTAGCGGAATTTCACTTTCCCAGTTGGTCCGTTCGACGCCCCAACCGGCGCCGGTCATTTCGTCTTTGTAGCCGTAGTTGCCAAATTCCATTACGTAGTTGATGCGCACGCCGCGATTACCGTCGTCATCGTTGTCCGATTGCCAAATCGTGCCGAACGAATCGACGGTCGCCATCCAGTTGTTGCGAAAGTTCCAACCGAGCGTCTCGAATTCGCTGAGATCCAGATTGCAGCGAAACACCATGCCTTCCTGGTAAGGCTTGCGCTGATCGTTCACGACGTTGCCAGCCTTGTCGACGATCGGTTGGCCGTCGGCATCGAGCAGTTGTCGGCCGGCATTGCCAAAGTTGAAGTAGAGCTTGCCGTCCGGGCCAAAAGTGAAGGCATGAATGCCGTGATCGTGTTGCACTCCAGCGATGCCGGAGAACCAGACTTCCTTCTTGTCGGGCCGGTCGTCACCGTCGCTGTCGGTGAAGCAGAGCACTTGCGAGCCCGCCGAGACGATCACTTTGTCGCCCAAGACGCACACGCCGTGCGGCGAATCGATGTCACGTCCTTGGTAGAAGACTTTTTCCGAATCGACCTGTCCGTCGCCGTCCGTGTCTTCCAAAATCAGAATGCGATCGCCTTCCGGTCGTTCTCCGTTGTGTCCACGGTAATTGACGATTTCGCAAACCCAGACGCGGCCGCGATGATCGATGTCGATATTCGAGGGACTGAGCAGTTGCGGTTCGGCAGCAAACAGAGTCGCTTCGACGGTCGGATTCACATCAAGATTGGCGACCGCTGTTTCCGGTGTTCGATCGGGAGCACCGTTCGCAACCAAGGGCGGCCGCTGATTGTAAACCAGGAACTGGACGCTCGAATCGCCGCCACCAGGTTGATCGGATCCGCCGTTGTCGAGACCGCCTTGCGCTTTGAAGCGAGTGAAGCCGGGGGGCAGGGCGTACTCGATCACGGAGGAAGCGTGCGTGCCGATGCCGTAACTGACCGCTTGTCCGGCAACTCGCAGCGGCCCGCCGCCGGCGTTTTGATTCGCCGTGACGTTACCCCACTGAGTCGTCGCGCTTTTCCAACGCAGTTCGGTCAGCTTCTTTTCGCCGTTGGGGCCAACCAAACGCGGCTCGATCCAATCGGCCCAATCGCAGCTAAAGCCGTTGCCGCCGTCGTGCACGACTAAGAACAGCGACTTGGCACCATTCAGTTCGACATCAATGTCGACGCGATGATTGGGCGTCTTGACCGTTACCGTTGGACTGGCAAAGAGCGGTTTGACCGCGCTATGCTTGTCCCCGGCTGATTGGTTTTTTTTTTCTACTGCGGCCGCGCTTTTCGGTTTGGGCTCGTCTTGGTTCGCTTCCAATTCTGACTGAGACGGATCGTCGCCACCGACGCCATTGGTGGGCACTTCACCTTGGGCTGCCCACACGATCGCGTTCAGGACGAGCTTGCGAAAGTTTTCATCTCCCCAATTCCAATGAACGTGTCCACCCGTGAAGCCGAAACCACGACCGCCGTCCGGGCGTTCGGCGGCCCAGGCAACATGCTGCGGTTCGCCGCGTTGCACCGAGGCGCGGACCGCAGGATTGCCCTCATGCGGGCCATCCGCACGTGACATCGTGCTGGCGGGCGCGACGGCGGACAAGATCGGCGTGACGCCCGCCATCTCGGGGCGGAACCGCATGTGGAAGTACCACTCATCGTTGATCTCGAACGGTTGCACGCCGCGCGTGATGGGATGTTCCGGTAGTGACGCGAACTTGGCAGTCCAATGTGGATTGACTGACCAGTCCATCTCGAAGTAGCCGCCCATCCAGTCCAGGAACTCGGCACCACCACGTTCGGCGGGCACTTCGACGGCATAGTGCAAACAGACGAGTCCCGTGCCACGCTTCATCACTTGATCGAACTCGGCCAGATGCGGCAACAACAAATGCCCCCCACCACCGTCGCAGTACACGACGACGGCATCCGCGCCTTCGAAGGCCGCCAAGCCGGTCGCAGGCCAGCCATTCTGAATAACTTCGACATCCATGTTGGGCATTTGCTGTTTGAGGTAATGCCCCAACAGCAAACAGCCGGCATTGTGTTCATGCGAGCCGTAGCCGTGGCTGGGCCGACCGGCGACGAAGACGACGCGCTTCTTCTTGCCCGAGTTGTCTTGTGACGCTTGCTCATCCGCTGCGGTGAGCTTGCGCAGCATGATGTCTTTGAATTGCACCAACATCGGTGGGCCGGCGTGCAACTGCAGCGCCAATAGACCCGACATGGCTCGCTTTGCTTCTTCGTTGTCGGTGACGTCAATCGTTTGATGACCGTTGATCCACTGTTGCAGGTGATTGCCGACGACGCGGATGCGATAGTCGTTCCAATCTTCCTTTTTGATCGACTGCAGAATATCTACTTCCTTGGCTGTTTCCCCGACGTCGGACTTGGTGCCATCGGCGTTGATCACCACGCGCTTGCCTCGCATCGCCAGGATGCCGCGACCGCGCTCTTCATAGAGAATTCCGGCAAACACGCCTGCCGCATCGATGTCGGCTTGGTATCCGCCAATCACCCACTTGTCGGCCTCCTTACTCCGATACTGAATGCCCGAGTTGCCGCCGACGATGCGGAACTTCAGCGTCAGTTCGAAGTCCGCCACTTCGCCTTTGCGCCAGATCAGAAACGTGTTGCCCTTGGTAGGTTTCTCTGCGGTTGTTTGGCCGGTGATCGTGCCATCTTCCACACGCCAGAAATCGGGGTTGCCATCCCAGCCGTCGAGAGTCTGGCCGTCAAAGATGGGTTCGAATTCGGCTGCCGTCGCGCTGGCGACGCTCATGCTGGCAATGGAAATGCTGGCAGCTACTAGCAGCAATGCGGTCCACCAAGATCGAACCATATGGTGAGTTCCCCCTCGAAATTGATCACGGCAAGAAAGTCTAGCGGCTAGTGACTAGTAGCTAGCGACTAGGGACACGTAGTTTAGCCGCTGACGGAGGGCAGGGCAAACAGCCAAGTTGACCTTCACGGGACCGTCAAAATTCGCTACACCCCGCGGCGTGATTCGACCGACTTCCCGCAAACCCTGTTCAAGGTCGACGAACAATGCACCTATTGGACTATCTCAACCCGTTGCGCCACCTGATGCGCATTTTCTCCAAGGAGCGAACACCTCGCCAACTGGCTATGGGTGTGGCCTTGGGGCTGATGATCGGTTTGGTACCGAAAGGCAACCTGATCGCCGTTATGCTGACGATGCTTTTGCTGGGACTGAAGGTCAATCTCGGCATGGGGCTGATCACCGCCTTTGGCGTGACGTGCATTGGTCCGTCCGTCGATCGGTTGTCGCATGGAATCGGTGTGCGGGCTTTCGAGACGCCCTGGTTCTACGATGCGATGTGTCGTGCGTATCAACTGCCGATTGTCCCCTGGACATCACTGAACAACACCGTCGTGGTCGGCAGTTTGTGTCTCGGACTGATCCTGTTCTACCCCGCCTATCATTTCAGTGAATCTGCGGCTTCCGCGCTGCAGCCGGTGTGGCGGCGTTGGAAACGACGCGACAAGCCGCAGGCGGGCGATGGTGACGAGCCATTGGCAACCGTTGCTGCCGTAGCGGAAGTACCCTCGGCTGAAGCCCGTCTGGCAGCGGAGACGCTCGCTGAAGGGCCGTCGCCCGACGAGGCGATCCACGACAATCAGGTCGCGCTGCGTCGATTGGATCGAGCGGGTTTCGATCTGGGCGGTGCCTCCAGCGACGCGTCTACTGATTCATCTGAAGTGCCGCCTATTGGGGCCTTTGCCACAGCCGATGACGCGGATTCGATTGAGCTGAGCGACGCGGCGTCGCGACTATCACCAGCGGATGAAGTTGCGACATTGCTTGGCAGTGAACTCGGCGTTGCCGCGCCGGACTCGGTGAGCAAGGCAGAGGATGGCATCGAACTGAGTGCCAATGCATTGTCAGCTCAGGCTGATCGCGCGGCTTATGATAATCTACGTGTACAAGAAGTCATCGAACGTCTGCGCGGCGTGTCGGCGCCCGGCGAACGCCAACCGGCGGCGGCCGAAATTCCAGGAGCGGATTGCGACGCAGACGGCGACGCAGCGGCACCGGCGACAATGCAGCCGCTGCGGGATCAGCCGGCCAAGACCAGCTTGGCGGAGTCGTTGGCACGCACGGCTGCGGCCGGCGAGTCGCTGTTGGCGCGTGCTCCGGAGATGCTTGATCCGCCAGTGTCGTCGCTCGACGAACAAGTCGTCGCGGCCAAGCCGGCTGCGATTGGTGCGAAGTCTGAGCCGTTGGACAGCCTGCCGCACGACATTCGGGCTAGCGCCGACGTGGACGCCGAATCCAACACAATTGCCGAGACGATTCGAGCGATCAACGATCGCATTGGAGCTGCTCGAGTGGCCGCGTCGACAGCCGCTGAGCAGTCGTCCTCGCAAGTTGCACATCAGCCGGCAGATCATTCGACCGCCGATGTGGCAGCGTCTGCCACAATCCTGGCGCCTCTACCGTCTCGCCCAGTAGACACAAAGCGGCATATCGATCCGGTCGACGAGGAGTCGTTGCCGCCGATACCGCCCACGGAATTGATCGGCGAACAACGCACGATCGTTCCCTATTCGCAAATCTTGGCCGCACGTCAACGAGCCGCATCACCCCGCGATCCGGTCACACAGTTTCTCGAATTGTTGTCGGCCAAGACGTCGCAAAAGTCTGATACTCACAGCGACGTTGTCAATGAATCGTCGGCGACCGAGACGCCGGAGCCACGTCTGACGTTGGCCGAGGCGATGGCCTTGCACACGGCGGCCACCAAACCACCGACCGCAGAACGACCTGCCAGTGCGGCAGCGTCGCCGCGCGATTTACCAAGCACCGCCCCAATGCCTCTCGCGGAGTAACCACGCATGTTCCGACTTGTTCGTTGGAAGTATGTCGGGCCACGACTGTTCATGGTTGTGGCGATCGTCGCGGCATTGTGGTGGGGACTTAATCCGCTGCTGAGGCTGGCGTTCATCCAAGGCGGCCAGGCAGCGCTGGGCTCGCGAGTGGAAATCGGTTCTTTGAATGCCAGTGTGTTGCACGGTCAACTCAACATGGCAGATTTGGTCGTCGCGAGTCCGAAGTCACCGCTGAAGAATCTGTTTGAAGCGGAGCATGCTGAGTTCGACGTCGACGTCGGCGCAGCGTTGCGACGTAAGTTGATCATCCGCGATGGCGTCATTGATGGTCTCCAGTTCCACACCGATCGAACAAGCGACGGTATCTTGCCCCGTGCCAAACAGGACAGTGAGGAGTCCAGTGGTCCGGATGTCAGTTCGATTGTGAAGGATGCCGGTAAACGGGGCGAGGCCTGGTTCAATGACTCGCTGGGTAAACTCGAACTTGAAGCCGAAAATGATCTTGAGTCGGTGCGGTTGTCGCGTGATCTCAAACAACGTTGGCCGGCCGAATACAAGACGTTGGAAGAGCGTGCCAAACGGATTGAGGTTCAATCGAAGCAGATTCGCGAATTGGCCAAGGCGATCGCTGACGAGCCGCTCAAGCATCTCGAGGAAGTACCGCAAGGTCTCGCGACACTCGAACAACTACGGCGTGATGTGCTCGAATTAAAGAACGAGATTCCTCGCTTGCAGAAGCAGATGAAGGAGGATCGTGTCAGCATTGAAAAGGCCAAGGATCACGATATTCAATATGTGCGTCAGCGTTTCAAGCTGGATCAGTTGGACGGTAACGCGCTCAGCGAATACTTGTTGGGGCCGGTTTGGTCGGAACGGATTGCCACCGCAGTCAGTTGGATCCAGTGGACGCGCGGCGTGATGCCAACCAAGCCACAGGAAAGAGAACGCGAAGCGAACGATCCCAGTATCAATGTGCTGTTTCCAGGCTATCCCGCTCGACCTGATTTGCTGGTGCAGCAGTTGCGATTGTCGGGTGGTGGCACGATCGAAGGTACGCCATTTCGTTTCAGCGGCAAGCTGCGCGATTTGACACATCAGCCGCGCCGCCATCCGGATCCCGCGCGGTTGGATATTAACGCCGAAGGTTCATTGCAATTGACGGCGAATGTGACCTTCGACCGTCGACAGGACGACGCCGTAGATGAGATCGTTGTCAATTTACCGGCGGTGCGTCAGCACGCACAGCATCTGGGTAATTCGGAACGATTGGCAGTCGATGTTTCGCCCGGGTTGGCTCATGTTCAGGCGCATCTGTTTGTGCGTGACGAAAAGATCGATGGCAAGATCGTACTTGAACAACAGCAGATTGCGCTCAAGCCGCAGTTAGCCCCCAAGTATGCCAAGTACGTGACACCGGACAGTTTGGAAGCTTCCTTGGCTGGCGTCAAACAGTTGCAGGCTGAAGTTAAATTGAGCGGCACGTTGAAGCGTCCGCGATATGAACTGCATTCGAATCTTGGGCCGCAACTGTCGCGCGGCATCAATCAGGCGTTGTTGCAGGAGGTTGCCGAGCGCGAGAAACAACTGGTGGCCCGCGCGAACCGTGAGGTCGGCCAGGAGCTGGACAAGCTGCAAAGTGATTTGATGTCGAAACACGGCAAGATTCTCGAGCAGCTTGAACTGGGCGACGAGCAGCTCAATCAGATCAAGAAGCAATTGCTCTCTGGCGCCGGTTCACCGGCTGATTTGATTGGACGCGGAAAAAAGCTGTTTCAGGGCAAGTTTCGTTAACAACGAGCAAAATCGTTTCGCCTTCTGTAGGCCCCAAGTATGATGGGGCTGCAAGGCTTTGTCATCGCGGCTAGTCGCTAGTCGCTAGTCGCCAAAGCCGCAGGGGCCAGTACGATGAATTCCGAATCCAGCGATGTAATACTCGCGTGGCTCGGCCGTCGCAGCTTGCCGCGCAACTATTATGAGCTGCTGAGTGTCCGCCAGGATGAGACGGCGCCGGAGGTCATCGATGCCGCCGCGGACGAGCTGCTCAAGCGGCTGCAGCGCGCGCCCGATCGCGACGGCGCGCAGCAGCGTCGGTGGAAGCATCTCATTGCGCAGATTGAAGTCGCGCGCAGCTGCTTAATGGACCCCGAGCAACGTCGGCGTTACGATGCGCGGCTGCACAGGCTGCGTTCAAATGGCAACAAGCTGGAACCCGAACGCACGCCGCTCCCTGCCTCGCACTCAGTCGATGCCAATGCCGACCCGATGGCCCCAGTTAACCTGCCGCGGCCCAGTCGATCTACCGCCGGTGATGATGGCAATGAATCACAGGCACCCGCGATCAAAATCGACAGCGAGAAGTTAGATGGACGTAATCGGAGCAACGCGAAATTGCCTCGGGTGAAATCTGATGCTTCGGTTGTGACGTCGACGTTGCCCCTACGAACTGCACGACGACAGCGCGGGTTACGTGCGTCGGCATGGCCGCCGGGCCTGATCTATGGCGCGATAGGTTTGTGCTTTGCGTTGACGCTCGGTGGCTTCTATGGCGTGATGCGAATGTATATCTTGCCCCGACAGGCCGAACGCGATGCGATCGAATCGCAATTGGTTCACTCGTCGTCGGACTTAGCGGTCGACGTCGTGGACGGCGATGAAGCGACGATAAGCGGATTGTCGACGACCGTGGACAATTCGCGGTTGGATCCGTTTGGTCAAAATGCTCCGCCAGCCGACCTGGCCGTGCCTGCTGTTGCGGAGGTGAGTGACACGGATCTGACACTGCCCACTGATGATGGCGGCGACTCTACGGCGATGTTGGCGCAGATGCCAACTGCTGATGACGCCGAGATTGCGCAGCGGCCCGCGGTCGTCGACGAACAAGTGGTTGACGAAAAGCTGCGAACCATCCAGCAGTTGCTCAAGCAACGCCAGTTGAGTGCGGCAGAGCAGGAGATCAGGTCGCTCAAAGCCATGACGGCCGAAAGTGCGTCGGCGGATCGGGTCGCGCGGTTTGAGCTGTTGGTTGACTACGTGTCCCAGTTTTGGGACGGCTACGCGATCGGTCGCAAGGGCGTGACGGGCATTGAGCTGACGGTCGGACGTTCGGTGGCGATCGTCGTGGAGGCCGCTCCCAATCGCACGGTGATCCGTGCGGCTGGCCGGAACTTGACGTACCGCGACGACGAACTGCCACCGCGACTTGTGTTGGCCATCGCCGAACGCGGCTTCAAACGTGATGCCCCGTCGACTCCCGTCTTTGAGGCCGCCTATTTGCTGGTCGAGGAAGTCCTAACGCCCGATGGCGTTCGTGACCGGTTGGAGGAAGCCGCCACGCGTGGCGCCGAACTGGACGATTTCGCCAAGGTCGTGGACGACTGGAAGCGTTTGTAGGTCGAGTACGATTGAATCCACGTGAGCAGTTCCCCCTCCCGCAATTGTCTCTCTACTGCCTGGAAACGCGCAGTACGGGAGGGGCAGGGGGAGGGCGACAGTTGCGGAGCTGTTAATTGCAGTGAAGCCTTCTCCGCTCACGACGAGTTCTTTGATTCCTAGCAACTACGTTCCGTGACACAGCGTCGTTTTGGTTCCCTCCCCCTGCCCTCATCGTACCACACATGTTTGTTATCACCGCGTCGCGCGCTGTCCCCCCTCCCGTATTTGACCGTCAAC
>JAGQPK010000179.1 GCA_020426755.1 Planctomycetales bacterium | reverse complement strand
TCGTTCCCGAACCCGGCACCCTATCGCTGGTTGGCCTGGGCCTGATTGGTTTGGTCGGCCTGCGTCGCCGCCGCTAAGCGGAACTCACGCTTTTAATGCAATGGGAAAAGGCCATCCAAACGGATGGCCTTTTTTCGTTGGCTAATTTTCCGCGCCGTTGGCCCTGAAGATGGCACGCCGCATGAAATCCCAGCCCTGCGGACGGCTGGGGCGTTGCCCCGGAACACATGCCAACACAATCTGCGCCGGTAACTCATATCCAAAGCGTGGCAGCGAAGTGGCCGCACTCCACGTGAACGCGATTTGAGACATCAATCAGTAGCGTCGCCCGTACTGTCAGCGAACTAAAGTTGAGGCGTTGTTCACCTGCCGGTGATTTGCTCACTTTTGTTCCGCTCTGACAGGAAACGCTGCCACCGTGATTCGCGTCAAAGATTTCCACAAGGCGTACGACGAGACAATTGCTGTCAAAGGACTGAACTTCGAGGTGGCACCGGGCAGCATCTTGGGACTGATTGGTCCCAACGGCGCCGGTAAGACGACTACCTTGCGAACGCTATCGGGGATCATTCCGCCCAGCCGCGGTCAGTTGTCTATTGCGGGACATGACCTGGCAAGTGAGCCTTTGGCGGCCAAACGACGCTTGGCGTACATCCCCGATGACCCGCAGTTGTTTCACGATCTCACGGTATTCCAACATCTGGCATTCTCGGCGGCGGCCTATCAAGTGCCCGATTCAGCGGAGAAGATCGAGCGGCTGCTGGAATCATTTCAGTTGACGCAGAAACTCAATACGCCTGTCAGCGATCTGTCGCGGGGCATGAAGCAGAAGCTGGCAGTGTGTGCCGCCTACCTGCACGAGCCGCTGGCGATCTTTTTCGACGAACCGTTGACGGGGCTCGATCCGCACGGGATTCGAGCACTCAAAGAGTCAATACTGCAGCGAGCGGCGGCTGGGAGCGCCGTCATCATCAGCTCGCATCTGTTAGCGATGGTCGAAGACATCTGCACACATGTGTTGATCTTAAGCCGCGGCGAGCAACGGTACTTTGGGCCGATCGATGCGGTACGGACCGAATACGCTCAGGATTCCGGTACCGCGTCGCTGGAAGAGGTCTTCTTCCGTGCGACAGAACTTGTGGCAGCTGCCATGTAAGACTCTGCACGTGCTCGATCACGTTTGTGATGAGCGCAGATGCCCGCCAATTGATCTACTTGCTTGCGAAGGCAGACCAGATATGTTGATGCACCCGGCACTCGATCAACTTTCCCGATATCACCGCGGCGCCGTCTTCCGCCGGTTACGCCGCGGGTTTTCCTGCAAGCGTCGCTTCTACCTGTCCATCTTGGGTGGACTGCTGGGCATCGTTTGGCTGGGAAATGTCACGCTGAGCGTGATGTTTCGTGAGCCTGCCGCCCCGGAACGCTTCCGGTTATTTGTTGCCGCGGGGTTCTTGGTCTACGGTCTTTGGCATGTGGTGAAAGTTGCCTTCCAGCGTCCGCCTCAACCGATCGAATGGACGCCCGCTGAGGAAGAGCTTGTTTGCGGCGGGCCGTTTGAGCGTCGCGAATTGATCGTGTACCGCTTGTGCACTATCTTCAACGCGAGCTTGGTGAAGGCGACGTGCTTCACCGTCCTGATGTTGCCCGACTTGACTCGCCCGATGGCCGGATTCATCGGCACACTGGCCGCACTTTGTGCGCTTGACCTCATTCGCATCACGTTGGAGATCATCGCGTTCAGCTTGTCACGTTCCGTCTATCGTCGATTTCAAATCGCGATGGGCGCGATCGTTACCGCCAGCGTGTCCGGGACGCTGCTGTATGCCTATGCAGCGGCCGATCTTGAGCGAATGTCCGAGTCCGCGAATCCGTTGGCACTTGTGTTTCACGTCGGTCGCTCAGCTAGTTATCTGTTGGAAACATTGCCGGGTCGCACGTTGTTGCGGCCGTTCCAAATTTATACGGACATCATTGCCACCACGCGATACGATCTGTCCTGGCAGTTGAATCTGTTCGCCGGGACGTCGCTTGCTATGGCGTTGCTGTGGGGCGTGTTTTGGGCCGATCGCTATTTCAGTGGCGCTGTGTTGCGTCGTGAGCAAACGGCGTATCCGCCGCTAGCGGGAGCAACCACCGACGCAAACGGCAGCACTCGCACACTCGGAACACGCACTTCATCCACCCAGGGTGCCAACCCAATTCGATGGTTCGGAGGTGCCGGACCGATTGCTTGGCGACAACTGCTTGGTGCCCGACGTTGTTCGGGACAGCTCATGATGGCGATGGCATTCCCGGGCGTGCTGGCGTTGACTCCTTTGGCGGTTGCGCGCAGCGGTCCCGCCGGGCTATTGCACGTCGCCGGAGCCTTGACCTTCTACTCATTCATGCTGCTGCCAACCGCGCTGAAGTTCGATTTTCGTCGCGACATTATGAGAATGGGTGTCCTGAAGACGCTACCGATTTCACCCCTTTCATTAGTCGTTGGGCAGATTGCGACACCGACCCTGTTGTCACTCGCATTTCAATGCACTGTCCTGGCCATTGCCTGTTTGATCCGGCCCTTTCCGCTGTGGATGGGAATCGCTACGGTCTGCTTGCTCGCGCCGCTGAACGCGCTGATTTTCTCCGTCGATAATCTGGTCTTCATGCTCTATCCCTATCGCCTGAACCAAGAGGGCTTCGAGATCTTCCTCCGCACCACGCTGACCTTCACCGCGAAGGGACTCATTTTCACGCTCGGATTGCTCGTGACCTTGGCCTGGAGCTATGCGGCGAACTACACGTCGCGACGACTGTTAGGTGGACTTGCCGATCCCGCTCTCGTGTTCGTGACCGGTGGTGCGTTCCTGCTGTTATTCAGCACTTGGTTCGTAATCTCACTGCTGTCAAAAGCCTACATTCGCTTCGACCCCAGCCAGGATTTGCCGGCGTAGGGAAGGGCATCGAATTTCGAATGTTGGATGCTGCATGTTGAATGTCGCGAGCTTGGGGGCGAGGGGGAAATTCCGAGTGTTGAATCTCCTCACATAGCGATTGTTGAGGGTAGGCCGGCGATTTGCTGCCGGTTCGTGTGGGGGCCGCCCCCTATGTCGCGTAAGCGGGATATGAATAGCACGAGCACGAGCACGCTCATCCGTCACGATGTTGCTCAATCATGTGGCATTGATTGCTGCCGTTCGATTCTTTCCTGCCTATGAATCTTGAGGATCGATGGATGTCCCGTGGATCTGGCAGGCATCGTCAGGCTGGCCTCGGGGGCTTTAATTCGCGGTGTAAGTGCGACTGCCGCAGTACGGCGTGTCGTTTTGACGCGCCGTCCTTTTCTCACCGAGCAATTCCGTTAAGGTATGCTGGCACAAAGATTGCATTTGCGGCGCGGGCTCATTTCTATGGCGAATGCGTGTCGTCTGCCGCCTAAAATTCTTGTATCCACGTGATGCACACAGTCAGTCGTGCCGCAGTGCATTGATTCAATTGATTCCCGGAAAGGACGGTTCTGTTTTCCATGTCGCAGTTCGATTTGAAGACTCACGGCATTCACGTCGCAGACATTCAGCGTAACTTGCCCCCCTCGATGTTGTACGAAGAGGCAATTCGCAACGACCTCGGAACCACCATTTCCGATACGGGAGCCTTGATTGCTTACTCCGGTGAGAAGACGGGCCGCAGTCCCAAAGACAAGCGAGTTGTCAAGCAGGAGACAACGGAAGGCGACGTGTGGTGGGGACCGGTCAATTTTCCGCTGGACGAATTGACCTTCAATATTAACCGCGAACGCGCGATCGATTACTTAAATACGCGCCCGCGGCTGTATTGTGTCGATGCGTTTGCCGGCTGGGATCCGCGTTACCGAATCAAGGTGCGAGTGATCTGTGCGCGGCCTTACCACGCCTTGTTCATGCACAACATGCTGATTCGAGCGAGCGAACAGGACCTGCAGAACTTTGGTACGCCCGACCTGGTGCTCTATAACGCCGGCGGTTTCCCCGCCAACCGGCACACCACGGGGATGACGTCCAAGACGAGCGTCGACTTGAATCTTGAATCGGGCGAAGTTGTCATTCTTGGCACCGAGTACGCCGGTGAGATGAAGAAAGCCGTTTTCACTTACATGAACTACAGCATGCCGAAGCAGGACATCTTGTCGATGCACTGTTCGGCCACGGCAGAACGAGAGTCCGGCAGTTCCTCCGTACTGTTTGGTTTGTCGGGCACTGGCAAGACGACTCTGTCCGCCGATCCACGCCGCCAACTGATCGGCGACGATGAACACTGCTGGACCGATCAGGGCATCTTTAATATTGAAGGTGGTTGCTATGCCAAAGCCGTCTACCTGACGCGTGAGGCTGAACCGCAAATCTTCGATGCGCTCCGATTCGGCGCTGTTCTCGAAAACGTCGTGTACGATCAGGCCGATCACCATGTCGACTTCGGCAACACAAGCATTACCGAGAACACGCGCGGTGCGTATCCGATCGAGTTCATCGACAATGCACGCATCCCGTGTCAGGCCGGACATCCGCGTGACGTGATTTTCCTAACCTGCGATGCCTTTGGTGTGCTCCCGCCCGTCAGTCGACTGACTCCAGAGCAGGCGGAGTACCACTTCATCAGTGGCTACACGGCGAAAGTCGCTGGTACTGAAATGGGCATCACCGAGCCCCAAACGACCTTCTCGCCCTGCTTCGGTGGCCCATTCCTCGTCTGGCATCCAGCGAAGTACGCCGAGTTGCTGTCGGCAAAGATTCAACAGCACCAAGCAAATGTCTGGTTGATCAATACCGGCTGGATTGGCGGCGCGTATGGGACGGGCAAGCGAATCAAGCTGTCCTACACTCGTGCGATTCTCGACGCGATCTACTCCGGCCAACTGGCCAACGCAGCGACGCGACGCGATGAAATCTTTCAACTCGATGCGATCGTCGAGTGCCCCGGTGTGCCAGACGAGGTGTTGTGGCCGCGCGACGCCTGGGAGATTCCCTCGGCCTACGACGCGCAAGCCGCTCAGCTGGCGACGCAGTTCGTCGAGAATTTCAAAAAGTACTCCAGCATGGTCCGGCCCGAAGTGCTTAATGCAGGGCCAGAATTGGCGACCGCCGGTTCCGAGAACCGCGGCTGATGCTGCTTGATGTCTGCTGTCTGAATGCAGAACGTAGTTCGTCGTAACGCGTTAGGTTCGTCGTAACGCGTTAGCGTCGGTTTGTCCCGGCGGGTGATTTTCGGAATGCTGATTTCGGATTTCGGATTGAGGAAGTGCAAAACGCATGCGGGTGCATTCCCGTTCAAAAATCAGAAATCAAGAATCATCATTCACTCGCAGCGTTCAAAGAACCGCGACTATTGTCTTTTGGCGAAATGATTTGCGTCGAATCCGCGGCTAGCGCCTTGCGGCAAACTTTCTCGCGACGCTCGAACGCTACGCCACAGCACGAATCCACGGCCTGATTCTTACGATCGTGTAAATCCGCCGAGTCGGTCTATAGTCCCGCCGCGATTTTTCCGATTTCAAGGGACAAAGCAAGATTACCGGTCGAGCGGTTTTTGGTCTCAAGGAGGAGTCCAATGCGATTCCAAAGGTTGTATAAGCGCACTCGAGTCGGCCTGCCGTTGATGATGCTGGCACTGACGACGAATCCGCTAGCGGCTCAGTTTCGCGAAGTTGTGCCTCAGAACGCGACTCCGAAATTGCAGACCAACCTGCAGCCGACGCGCCAGCAGTTCACCTCGCCGCGGGCCATGGAGCCAATTCCGCAGGCGAACACGCGCATTACGACGACCTCGCCGCGCCGTGAGGGTTCGCCTACGCCCGCCGCGCTGCCGCAAAGTGTGCCGTTGCCGGGCGTGACACTACCCGCTAGCGATCCCGCGACTGTCACCATGCAACCGACGCCTGTCACCACAGGTCCGGTCACGACCTCGACAATCACCGCGCAAGCTGCTGCTCAACCACAGCCGGCGCAACCGATTCCGCAACCGACGCCGCCCGGTGTCGCTCACCCCACCGAGGCTGCACCGCTCGCAAACACTCAATCCACCGTGGTCAGTCAGAGCGCATCCGCGGCTCCTGTCGCGCAACCTGAGCCGCTCGCTGCGGCGCCAGTAGCCGTCGCAGACGTGCAACCCACAGCGTCGACTGCGGCTGATGCTGCAGCGATCGTGACTCCGACGACGGTTGTCACTCAGAGCCCGACACCGGTTCAGCTGACGTCGCCCACCGTGGTCGCTCCGGCCATCGTCACGCCTGTGGCCAAGGCAAATCCGTGGCAGTCGTTTCGCGGCGGCGACAACGCCAATGCGCCGACGCCGCGTAGTCTGACCGTTGCGACTCCAATTTCGTTCAATCAAATCACACCCGGCAGTTCAACCGTGGCGGCCGTTGTGTCGGCCTGGGGTGAAGCCGCGAAGACTGTCGCAAATGGTGATTCCAAACGGCTGATCTACCGCGCTCCAGGTTTCCGCCAGGTGGACGTGGTCAGCGACGACAACGATTCGATCGTCGATATGGTGCTGGTTCACCTCAGCGACTCTGTTCCGCTGCCGCAAATGATCGAACAGTTGCAGTTGCAGGGAATACGCACCGTCGAAGTTCGTGACGAACAAGGCGTGGCGCTCGGTTGCGGTTTTCCTGAGCGGGGTGTGCTCCTGACCTACAGCCCCGGCACGACCAGCCAACAGGTGTCTCACGTTTCGCTGGAGCCCATCAGTGGCGAACTCTTCCGTTTGCGAGCAGAAACGGACGCGACACACAGCTATGCGGACAGCTTGGCGGACTTGGATCAAGCCATTCGCCTGAATTCGCAGGACGCCAAAGCACACTGGCTGCAGGCCGAACTCTACTCGCTCGTCGGCCGGTCCCAAGATGCCATCACCAAGGCTGATGACGCCGTGCGGATCGCCGCCGGTAATCCGCTGTATCAGTTGACCAAAGCACGTCTCGGTGCCGGTAATGGTGCGTTGGAGTCATCATTGGCCACCACCCGCCAGTTGGCTGAAGACGAGCAGGTCTCGAGCATCGTGCGTGCTCGTGCCCACTACCAGCTTGGCAACATGGTGACCCTGGGGCCCGAACCCAACATGCAAGACGCGTTGGCTCACCACATGAAAGCCATCGATCTCGCATCAACCCATATCGGTGCGTCGAACGTTGAAATGCGTCGGATGGCGAAAGACATTCTCGTCGACGCTCACTTGGCTGTCGCCCAGGACATTGCGTTGGGCAACTTTCAGCGTCAGCGCGAAGTCGTACCCAAGTGGTTGACGCGTGCGACCGAACTGGCCGAACGCTTCATCGGCGATGATCAAGGCGACGAAACAATGCGGATGGAAATCTACCGCACGACGCTGGCCGTCTACTCGGTGCTCGAAGGAAACTTCGATGCCTCGATCGCGACCGACGAGGCAATCAGCGAAGCCCAACGTCTGGTCGCGCAAGCCAAAGATCGCCAGTACCAGTACCAGATCGAACGTGAGCTATCCGAGACGTTGTATCACGCCGCGAAGATTGAACACCGCTGCGGCCGACCCGACACGGCACAGAAGTACGCCAACAACGCCATCGTCCTGCTGGAAGGTGGCCTCGCCAACTCGCAGCCGTCGATTTTTGATCGGCTGATGAGTGGTCAACTCTACTTCTTCACCGGTTCGCTGTACGCCGTTCACGGTGAAGATCATGACGAAGCTACGCGACTATACACCAAGTCGCTACCCAACTTCGACGACGAGAAACTTGTCGAACTGGTCGACACTAGCGCTTTTGGCGATATGTTCGTCAGCATGGGCGTCTCGTACTGGGAAACCGGTGAGCGTGAGAAGGCTGTCGAGCTGACGCAGGCCGGTGGCGAACTGATGCAGCAAGCAGTCGACGCCGGTGTGATGGATGCCGCCGCGCTATCCGTCCCCTTCGGTAACCTCGCCGCGATGCACGAGCAGCTTGGTAACAAGGTCGAAGCCAAGCACTACTCGGAACTCATGGCGAAAGCGGAAAACGAATTGCGCCGCTAGGTGCTCGTATCAGTTCTCCGAAAGGCGCTGGCATCAGTTCGCCGAAAGGCGTTAGCCGCGGTTCACTTTGGATGATTGAGGAATGATGACTGACGATTTCTGATTTTGGAATGAGCTGTGCGGAAAGTGCAAATTCATCATTCCCAGATCCGAATTCATCATTCCAAAATCTATTCCGGCGTTGCCGCGAACTAAATCTCGCCGCTACGCCAGAATCTCGCGCACAACGCTGGGGCTTTCCACACCTGTCAGACGTTGGTCGAGCCCTTGGAAAGGGAACGTGAAACGGCTATGGTCGATGCCCAGGCAGTGGAGTATCGTGGCATTCAAGTCATTCACGTGCACCGGATTCTCGACGACGTTGTAGCTGAAGTCATCTGTCTGGCCATGGACGTGCCCGGCACGGATGCCGCCACCAGCCATCCACATACAGAAGTTGCGCGGGTGATGGTCGCGTCCGTAATCGTCGCGAGTTAGCTTGCCCTGTGAATACACCGTGCGGCCAAATTCTCCACCACATACGACCAAGGTTCGATCGAGCAATCCGCGTTGCTTGAGATCCTTAATCAACGCGGCATTGGCCTGATCCGTATCGCGACACTGATTGCCCAATTGATAGGGCAGGGCGCCGTGTTGATCCCAGCCACGATGGAAGAGTT
>JAGQPK010000178.1 GCA_020426755.1 Planctomycetales bacterium | reverse complement strand
AATGACGCCAACATCCTCAGTAAAGGCTTCGGACACCTGTGACGCTGAAGATTCCCGACGCCAGAGATTCCAAGTCGCAGTTACGATCTGTTTTTGAATCTCCATCAACTGTTCGGCCTGCTGCGAGTTTTCGTTGCCGGCGTTCTGTTGCTGTTGTTGCTGCTGTTCGCCGCCGGCGGGCGATTCACCCTCGCGGAAGATCTCCTCGAAACGCCGTACTTCGGCGAAGTACATATCGCTTTCCGTGCGGCGTGGGTTGCCGTCGGGGCCAATGTCTTCCGCCCAGAAGTGATAAGCCAAGAGCTGATCCGGTTCCGCTTGCATCGCTTCGAAGTCAATCAGATGGCTGCCCGACGTGCGCTGCTTGCCGTCCAACGGATCGCCCAGCAAATGCTCGGCCAACGGTTGGGCCGCCAAGGCGTAGGAGATACCGTATCGCAACACACCGAAGTCATCCCAAACGTCAGCCGCAACTTCGAGCTCTTCCAGTGGTGACACCGACTGGTCACGTGCAACCGTCGGCTTTAGTTCCGGCGGACGATTTTCGAGCACTCGCACAACGAACTCATTCAACGTGCGGTTTTCTCTGCCATCGTTGTCGGCCAGGTGCAACTTCCACTTTTGATCCGCCGAAAGTTTCAACTGCGTCTCGTAGCGAGTGTCTAGCGCCGCGTCGACATTTAGCTCAATTTCCTCGCCTGACTCACTTTCCAACCAGGCCTTCGCCACAGCCTTGTTAAGCTGAAATCTCCAGGTCAAGTCTGTACCTTCCACCGCGCTGACGCGTCGTGAGTCGAGGATTTCCTTCGATTCGAGCCCTGTGTAATCTGGAAACTTGAGCGTCGCGTCTGCCTGCACAAGCTCAGGATATTGAAAGACACCCACGCGATAGTCGTCACTTTGGTCGCCACTGAATTCGACACGATAAGTGAACGGTTCCATGACGGTCGGCAGATAGACGGCGAAGAGCGGATCTTCGAGGCGACGGCTCATGGGTAGTCGCTGCGTTTGCCCATTGGCCCATGTCACGACGAGATCCACGTCTCGCGGCACGCGTTTGCCGAACTTTGCCGAGGCAACAAACGAAGTGCCTTGTTCGACATCGACGTTGCCTGGTTCGACCAGCAGATCAACCGTGGGCGGCGCGACTGTTTCCTTGAGCGATTCCGCTAGGAGCGCCTCGCTGGAGTTCGGCAGGGTCATCCAAGCGAGACCTGCAGCGGAAAATAGCAAGCAGGCGGTCGCTGCCGCATACCATCCCGAAATCGCTTCAATGCGAATCAAGTCCCGCCACGGTTGCTTGCGTGCTTCAGCGGCAACTTCGGTTGCGACGACTCGTTCCAGGTAGCTTAATGGCTGCGATGGCGCGCGTTCCCAACGCGATACCGTCGTCAGAAGTCGCTGGTCGATTGTGGGTCGAGCGGCCTCGATCCACCGTGCTAGTGCGCTTCCATTCGCGTAGGCGCGCATCGTTACGTAGATGATCAACATCACGACCGCGCCAATGGCCGACCCGGCAATGCGTATCGTGGTCACCTCGAGATGCGTTGAAGTGGCCAGCAACGCGAGCACTACGAGTAGCGTAACGGCACTCAGCGCAAACACCCGCTGACTTGCCAACAAGTGCCGACGACGCCGACGGACTGACAACAATTCGTCACGCAATACTCGCTCGGCAGCATCCGTCGGCTGATGATCGTCCCACATCGCTCTGGTATCCTTAATAGCCTCAACGAAACTCGCGTAAATCAAGTCGACTCAATCAACTGTTCGCGGCGACTCGTCCGTCCCGCGACCCAGGTTTCCGCCAGCAGTATCGCGAGCGCAGCAAAGATGAGCCAACGCCAACCTTGCTGTCGCGACTCGAGTTCAAAATCCTTCAGCTGTCGCTCGCGCAACTCCAATTCGCTGGCCGTCTCATGTTTGCCGAGCTGAATTCCCAACTTCTCTAACTCCTGCGGATCGATCGGTTGCAAACGACTTTCTTCGGGAGCGAGATTGACGGCAACGATCTCCGGCCCCGCGTCGCGGGCCAAAGTGTAGAGACCGGGCAAGTCCGTGGCCGCGAAAGCCTCATCGTCGCTAGCCATCACGTGTGTCTTCCCTGCCGGGTCGATCACGGCACGCGGGGCCGGCTGCGGCGCGAATTGGATGGGGTCGCCCACCAGCATTGGCCGACTCGCTTCAAGTCGCGCCGACGTTTCGCGCAACAGACCAGCAAGGAGCGGAACGAACTTCGTCGATAGAGCAAGCTGACTCGTTTCCGGGCGCCACCCCGTGGTCAGAATCCAGATCTTTCCCTGATCGACGCCCTGCTCAACCCAACAGGGCGTGCCGTCGTCGTAACGCATGAGTGACTGCCAGGGCTGTTCGTGGTCCGCAGTCAACTTATACGATTGCCAAACCCGAATCTTGGTAAAGTCGGCGAACTTCGGATCTTGAAACGGCACGAGCAATGCGTGCCGTAGGTCAATCTCGCCTAACATCGCATACGGCTCATGCCGACGTGCTTCCAGCGTCACGTGGCGCAAATCGAGCAGCGCTGCCAACCCAGCGGAAGATGCCTCGGCAACGTCGGTGGTCGCCGAGTCGTTTTCCCCTGCCGCCGCCACGACACGACGATCCCACTGCGCTTCGTTGGGATCCAGGACCACGAACACACGGCCACCCTTCTGCGCATAACTTCGCAGCAGGCGACCTTCGCCCTCGTCCATTGGTCGAGTACAAATCACTAGCGGTGTTTCTTGCGGACTTAGCGGAGTTGAGTCGGTTACTGCGAGCGGTTCGATGATGACCTCGGTCGCTCCCACGCCCAAGCTGGCGCGCTGCAGATAATAGTAGAGCGTTGCCGGATCGTCGTCAGTCGCTCCGAGCAGACGCACGACAACTTGTCGAGGTTGTACGGGCGAGACGAAGGCGACGTTATCGAAGGCCTCAGCGTCGCCGCTGAGCCGCAGTTGGTCAACGCCGATGGGCTGTGTTAACGTAACGACACGAGCACGCTGCGGTGGCACCTGCACCCGTCGAGCGACTTGCTGCGTCGGCGACTTGTCTCCTTGCCAGGCGAGTTCGACCGAAAGAGTTTCCAGAGGCGAATCGTTGTATAGGCGGAATCGGCTCGTGTCATGCGGCAGACTTTCGTCATCCGCCAAACGTTGCACGCCAATGTTGACTTTTGCAGGTGCAGTGAGCACGCGCGGGACGATGCGCATATCAGGCGGCCATACGATTCCCGCCAGAGCATCGCGCGCGGCCCCCTGTTGAAAGTCGGACAACACAATCAACGTCGTAGGCCGCGACACCGTATTCGTATTCCCCGCCTTGGCCACCTCGATGGCCGACCGGATCGCCTGCCCTAAGTCGGTCGCGTGCCAACCGGGCGCGCGAGTCTCCAGCGCCTGTCGAATCGCGGCAACATTCGGCGCAGTGCCCGACGTGGTGAGAGTGTCTGGCAGGCCGACGATGGTTTCGAAGCGATCGTCGAAGAAGTACAATCCCACACGATCTCGCGGTCCTAGACCGGTCAGCACGGCATCGGTCTGCTGGATGGCCTGTTGCCAAAGCTGCTCACGCTGCATACTGGCGCTCTGATCCACCAGAATCAACAGATCGCGCCCACCTAGATCGCCAGTGATCGAGGCCAGGCTGCGGACGAACGGTCGCGCAAAAGCGAGCGCCAGCAACAGCAAGGCAGCGGCACGGAGTGCCAAGAGTAAGAAGTGGTTGAGACGATTGCGCCGCGTGAAGCGTGGTGGCGACGGCGTCAAGAACATCAGCGAACTGAATTCGATCTGACGACGAGGTCGGCGTTGCAGAAAATGGAACGCGATCGGCAAGACAACTGCCAGCGCTCCCAATGCATACAGGGGTGTCAGGAAACTCATCGGGCACCTGCACTTCCGCGTCGAAAGCCGGCGCCACTCCCAGGCTGACGCACTTGCTGTACCAGCCACTGATAGAGCGCCGCGTCAAACGGCTCGTTCGTCAGGAACGTGTGCAAACCAATTCCTAGTGACGTACATACGTCACTCAGCTCACGCCGATGCCGCTCGAACTTTAGCAGGTAGTCGCCACGGGCTACATCCGGCTCAACGAATAACGGCTGACCACTTTCCAGATCGCGAAAAATGGCGGCCTCGTCGAATTCCAAATCAACCTCACGCGGATCCAACAGCCGCATGGCGACGACTTCGTGGCCGCGTGAACGCAAGTATCCGAGCGGCTTGGCCAACGACTCCATCGGTGCCAGAAAATCGCTGACCAGGACGATTAGTCCACGCTTTTTCACCAGACTGGCGATCTCTTCCAACGCACTGCCGATCTGTGTACTCTGCCCCGTGGCAGGACGGTCGAGCATTCCCCACAGCCGTTTCAGATGACCAGGCCGATGTCGTGCCGGCAGAAAATCACGAATTGCTTCGTCAAAAGTCAGCAGCCCCACGCAGTCTCGCTGCAACGTCAAGTAGTAAGCGAACGTCGCTGCCAAGGTGGCGGCATATTCAGCCTTGGTATAGCCGACAGTGCCATACGTCATACTGCGGCTTTGATCGACCACCAGGTAACAGCGGCGATTTGTTTCATCCTCAAACCGTTTGATGTAATAGCGATCGCTGCGCGCGTACAGCCGCCAGTCGACAAATCGCGTGTCGTCGCCCGCCGCGTACTGGCGATACTCGCTGAACTCCGCGGAGAATCCATGGAACGGACTGCGATGCAAACCGTTGAAGAATCCTTCCACCACGATCCGAGCGCGGAGGTGCAGGTGCTTGACCTTCATGATCGCCGCTGCGTCGATCGGTTCCCGATGGACCTTGGCGACGGCATCGGTGTGACCGGCCGTCGTGGATCGCAAGTGTTGCGGGGGGCGGTTGGCGTTTGACATTTCGGTTCACACGTGTTGCTGTTAATACAAGCGGCATCAGCCCGCGCGCGACACTTGTCCGGTCGCCGACGTTGGTACACTCTGGACGAGCTTCGCGATGACGCTGTCTACCGAAACGCCTTCCGCTTCGGCCTTGTACCCCAGCAGAATTCGGTGTCGCAACGCGGGTGCGGCGAGTGCCTGGATGTCTTCGAATGTCACGTGAGCTCGGCCCATCAGCAACGCGCGGGCCTTGCCACCGAGCACCAGTGTCTGGGCGGCGCGCAGTCCAGCGCCCCAACTGACCCACTGATTGACAAAGTCCGTCGCGCCCGGTTGTCCCGGCCGACTGGCAGCTGCCAATCTCACTGCATAACGGGCCACATCGTCCGCGATTGGCACGCGTCGCACTAGCTCATGAAACTGCTCGACATCACTGCCGGTGAAGACCGGTTCAATCGGCGCGGGCCGGTTGGATGTCGTGCGCAACACCACCTCGACTTCGTCATCCTCTGGCAGATAATCAATCAGCACATTGAACATGAAGCGATCCAACTGAGCTTCGGGTAGCGGGTAAGTTCCCTCCATTTCAATTGGGTTTTGCGTCGCCAGCACAAAGAACGGTTCGTCCAGCGGATACCGGACGCCGCCCACGGTAACCTGGTGTTCCTGCATCGCCTCAAGCAGCGCGGCTTGTGTCTTGGGCGGCGTGCGATTGATTTCATCTGCCAGGATCACGTTGGCGAAAATCGGCCCCTTCACGAACTGCAAACGCCGCTTACCGTCGTGAGTCTCTTCCAGAATCTCCGTGCCCGTGATGTCGGCCGGCATCAGGTCGGGCGTAAACTGAATGCGATGAAATCTTAGTTGAAAAACCTGCGAGATCGACCGAACAAGTAAGGTCTTGGCAAGTCCGGGCGCGCCGGTGATCAAACAGTGGCCGCCAGAGAGGAGCGCGATCATCAACTGCTGAATCACGTCGTCCTGTCCGACAATCGTCTTGCGCAATTCGGCGCGGATGCGGTCCCGGCCTTCCAGAATACGCTCTACGATTTGTTGCTCATCGTCCATTGTGTTTTCTCTCAATGAGTCATTGCGTAAGTAACGATGTTGATTCCCATGGGATAGGCTTTCTTCACGGAGAACTCGCGGAAATACCATTCGTTCTCGCCTTCGCGCTCCCATCCATCGCCGAGATCCGTGTTATGGCAAATGAAGACCATCATGCGGTCATCGTCGTCCGTAATCTGCAAGTAACGCGGCTTGCTCGTATCGGAACCGTACCGCTGCTCCCAAGTGATACCGCGAGACTGTCCCCACTCAGCTACGTTGTAGGCGGGAATTTGGGGCTTCTCTTTGAGGTCGTACACCAGGTGAAAAATCTCATGCGAGAAAGGCACTTCGGTCGGCTCACGTTCCGGGAAGACGCGTTTCATCTGTTCGTAGAAGTTTTCGTACTCTTCGTCTCCCCAAAAGTCGTCGACCATCATAAAGCCGCCGTTGAGCAGATACTTGCGTAGCGCCGCCACCTCGGGCTCCAAGAAATAGAGAGCTCCCGGCTCGATCATATAGACGAATGGATATTGTGCCAGCCGTTCGTCAGTGATCTCCAAAAAGATCGGATTCGGATTGACCTTGAGCGACGTGAGCTGCTGAAGTCGCAGTGAGAAATTCAAATCGCTGTCAGGATAGTCCGTTTGCCAACCACCACCGCGTCCCCAACCATCTGAGTTGTAACGGAGCCGAACGAATGTAAACGTGTCGTTTGGATACTTGGGATCGACAGGCCAATCCGGCACGCCGCGTCGGTCGATCAGGCCATCTTCACTGAACTGACGCCAGCGACGACCGCGCCCACGTTGCGCCAGTGTGAGTGATGCAGTAATCGCAACGATGCACAGAAGCAACACGATCATGAAGGAACGACTGCGCACGTTGCGGGTAAGCTGTTTCATGGCTGTTCCTCCTCCAGGGCCGGTTCCGAGCCGGGTTCCGCGTCTGAGCCCGATTCGGGTGTGGATGGCGGCGCCGTTTCGGATTTCGGTGCGGAATTCGGCCCTGCGTCTTCCAGCGTCTCGGTTTCTTCTAGCGTTTGCTCCGGCGACAATGTGTCTTCCGGCGTTTGCTCCGCCGGCTCAGTTACTTCTGGCGCGTGCTCCGCCGGCTCTGTGATCTCTGTCGTTTGCTCCGCCGCTTCCGCTTCCTCAGACGCTTGGTCGGCCAACGTCGGATTGTCGGATGGATCGTCGGGTGGCGCAGCTGACGGTGCGTCCAACAACTTCAGCAACAAGCGCTGGGCGTCGCGATAGCGAGGTGCTTCTTCGAGCGCCATCAGGACATGACGTTTGGCAAGCGGTTGGTTATCTGATTGCAGGTAGGCACTCGCGAGTCGAAAATGCGCGGCGGCCACATCCGCCGGCTCCATTTGCAGGAGCGCCCGCTGTGCCGCAATGATGAGATCACTTTCCTGCAATTGTAGACCGGCATCGAGCAATGCCTGTTGGGACACGGAGGTCATGGGATTGACGGCGGTTAGAGCCAGGGCGTGATCGCGCACGCTAGACCAGTCGTCGCGGTCCCGATCAATTTCGATCAGCCGGATCAAGGCGTCAATCGCATCGGCGTCGTTTTGCACGAGCTGCATGAGTGTCTGGCGTTCGTTTTCGATCTGATCTAATTCGCGGTAACAACGCGCCAACGAACGCGCAGCCGGCGTATCGTGAGGTCGGGCTTCGAGTATTTTGCTCAGCAGCTCGCTGGCCGCTTGCCACTGTTGGGCACCAAGTCGCAGACGAGCAGCTTGCGTAATCACAAAATAGTTGCGTGGATGCTCAACCAAGAGCGCCTCTGCGGCATCACGTGTTTCATCTGTAATTACACTCGCATCCCATTCCAATGTCGCGCCGTCCTGCTCCGCCCGTAAATGAGCGAACTCGGCAAACTCTTGATCGACTTGTCGCAGCGACCCGAAGTAGCGAGTGAGACTTTCGTCGATCGGCATGCCAACCGAGAGATCCGTTAGGACGCGGCGAAGCCCGTCGAGTCCGAGTCGCTCCAACAGAAACTCAACAACCAGCGATGATTCGTAGTAGGCGAACTGCAAATGCTGCGCGCTGGGCGGATGCAGAAACGCACCACTCAACTGACTTACAGGTGTAAGTTCATCACCGAGCAGCCAAGCATGAAACTGGGGCGTCATCTTTTGGCCCCAGGCCGGATTACGCTGCCGTTCTTCGTAAACCGAAACGCCTTCGCTCAGCCAACGCGGCATTCGATTGGCGGTCTTTTGCAGCGTGACGACATGGCAGAATTCATGCCAGAGCACCGAGTGCCAATTTGTGGGCGTGGCTCCCTGGGAGGCCGGACTGTTGGCGGTGATCAAGTGCCCAAAACAGACCCCCAGGTAACCTGCCCCACCGGGCAGGCCAAAGGTACGAATCGCGAAATCCTGTTGTCGCGGAAAGATCTCGACGTGGACGGGCCCTGACAACTCAACGTCATACTTAGGGCAAAGTGTCTCGCGTGCCTCTTCCAACAACTCCATCACCTGCTGACCGTAGATCTCTGCTTCTCGCGCCTCCATGCGAATGACGAAATGTTCGTTCTCGAGCGTTCGGTAGCGATCCAACTCATCCTTCAAAGTGGCCAAGTTGTAGGCCACCACATGGTAGTTGTCTTGCTTTTGCACCTCCTGCGCCAATCGCCAGCCTTCATCATTCTCGGCCAGTCGCAGCAAGTCATGGGCGAGCTGAAACTTGGCAGGTACGAAGTCGGCGCGCTTTTGCAGAGCTAACCGTTGATAGGCC
>JAGQPK010000177.1 GCA_020426755.1 Planctomycetales bacterium | reverse complement strand
CGGGCTGCACCACGAAGTAGCCTGCGTTGCCGTCGATGCCCGTGAAGCTGTACGTGCCGTCAACGTCGGAAGCCAGATCCGTGCCGAATTGCGTGTCTTCGCCATTCGTTTCGTAGACGCCATCACCGTCATCTAAGAATAATTGGACGGTGACACCCGCCTGCTCTTCACCTGCTGTCAGCGTCGAATCTTGGTTTGAGTCCAAGAAGACCGTGCCCTGAATGGATGGCACATCGGTTGTCAGGGCCAGCAGCTCACGCGACTCCAGCGATTCAAACTTCAGCTCGTCAGCCACCTTAGAACTGGCGCTATTCGGCTTGCGACGACGACCCAGCTTGATCCAATTCAATAGACGAGACGACTTGCGGTCCGACATAGTAGAGCCACTTCGATTGAGTTGAAGGATCGAGAGACGGTTGGGGGGGAGCTAGTTGCGCGAGCGGAAAAACTCGCGCGCTAGAAGTTCCAACATCGTCTATCGGTTCCCCGCCGTGACCCGCTTTGTTGGGACCGGAATCGAGCGACTACCTTGCCGGCCTTGCCAGGGTTCACATCTCAATATCGAATTCTGAATATCGAATTTTGAATTTTGAATGACGACGGGATGTTCCAGGCGACGGCCATGGCATACTTCACTTCAACATTCGATATTCAATATTCGATATTCAAAATTCTCTTTTAGTATCGCAAGTTGAGTCCGAAGTTGACGCCCTGCAGCCAGTAGCCGACATCGTTGAAGACCAGTTCAGGCGTGGCTGGGCCGTCGAGTGTGCCGGTTTGCTGGGTCAGATTGACACGGTTGTCGACCAGCTTGCCGGCGCGCGCCACGTTGTCGATGTAGAGGAACGTGTAGCCGACCGAAAGATCCAACCGTGGGCTGATCATGTAGCCGAGTGTGACGGTGGCTTCCGGAATGACCGTGAACGGATCGTTCGTGAAAGTGCCAATGTTCGACGCTTGAGTGAGCAGACCGCCGGTCGACGTGACAGCGGCGCCGGCTGGCGGCGTGGTCGTTGTCGAGCCGGAAATGGTTGCGGTTTGCTTCATTGAACCGAGTGCCACGGATGTTTGGAAGTCGAGCGACCAGCGGCCGTCGGTCGAGTGGCCGGCCAAACCGATTTCGCCACCGTGAAATTCGTTGGTCACGTCGAATAGGTCCGTTTGGTCGATCGTGTTGCCAAACGTAATCTGGGCCGCGTCAGTGAATTCAAACGAGTCATTGATTCGCAAGCTCTCGTCGACACCTACGTAGCGGTAGCCGTAGATCAGGTCGACGCGGTAGTTGCAGCCGCCGCGGAACGCCTGGCGGATCAGTACCTCGGCACCGTTCACTTCCGTCTTGTGTGTGATGTCCAGGCTGCCGGCGAATAAGTCGGGGAAGGCCAACAACAGTGCGTCTTGTTCGTTGGTAAACGAGTTAAAAAATGGTCTCGCCAAAATGTCGGTGCCGGTTGACGCTGTGGAGAAGCTCGTGGTTTGATCTTCCATGAAGAAGGCACGCCCCATAATTCCCAGCGATTGACAGCCGTCCATCCACAGGCCCAACGTGATGCGGCCGCCGTTGACGGTGTCGGTCTTGAGGTTCGACGAATCGAAGAGGCTGGTGGTGCCTGTCTGTCCCAGGATGCCGGCCAGAGTTCGATCCGTGCCGGCGGGGCTGGTGCTGGCAAGTGTGGGGACGGTCGAGTCCTTGTCCCACCACATCAAGTATTCGAATTGGCCCCAGATCGGCAGGCAGGCGAGCCCACCGCCGAGTGTTGGCATGGCGACCGCATCGCAGCCAGCGCCGGCGTCATCGCAGAAGACGGCGGACGCGGGTTGTACGGTGCCCGCGTTGTCGGTTGTCGCGGGGATCGGCGTGACGGTACTCGTATGATTAGCTGGCATCACCGCGGCGGCAGGCGCGACGGCTGCCGTCTGCGCCGGATTGGCGGTGGCGGTGGCGGTTGCTAGATTGCGACCGATGGCTGGCGCGGGCGTGGCGGCAACTGCCGCTGCTTGTCGGCTGCGAGCGGCCCGCGGGAATGGTGCCGGTCGCGAAGCGGCGCGAGCGACTGGTGCGCCCGGTTGGCTCGCGGCTTGCGTCGGAATCGGCGTTGCGGCGTGCAACAACGTGGGGCTCACGACGACTCCTGCCCAGATGCAGAGCTTGGCTAAGTGTCGAATCGATCGGCTGGTCCTAGGCATAGGTCGAATCCCGTATCAAACGAGTGGTTCCTCGGTACGCGAGCGGCACGATTCGCGTCGCTGCTTTCGTCGACCGGTGGCGGGCCTACCGGTCGCAGTAACTTTGTCGGCCGTTTCTGTCGTACTGGTTAAGTAAATTCGGGGTGACTGGCTGACTGTGCCGATGAGAGGCCCTGTGCGGGCTCGGAATTCGATTTCTGCTATCAAGAAGTCGCCTGATCTTGGCGTTTGTCGTTAAGATGAAAAATCATCAAGTTCGCAAGCGCTGGAAGCTGGGCAAACCATGAATACAAAAGTGACTCCCGAATCGCACGATCTGACGAAGCAGGCTGCGCCGCAGTCGGATGCCCTGCCGCCGCCGTCTGCTGGTGGCGAAGCGCCAGCATCCGTGATTCGCGAATCGCCGACGATGGCCGAGCGTCCCGACACGCAGCGTCGCGTCAAGCCCCGCGCCAGCCTGCTGTCGCTTTTCAAGGGCCGCGCTAAGTGGCATCTGGATCGCTGGACCTCGCTGTTGCCGACGATCGAGCAGTTTGAGGGTGACTACGCGAACTTCACAGACGCTCAATTGCGAAAGGAAAGCCTGTCGCTTCGCTATCGGGCCAAGGCAGGTGAGACGCTGGCGTCGCTCATGCCGCAGGCGTTCGCCTTGGTGCGGACGGCCGCCCAGCGGACGCTCAAGATGCGGCACTTCGACGTACAGATTCTCGGTGGCGCCGCGCTCTTTCACACTTCGATCGCGGAAATGGATACGGGCGAAGGCAAGACGCTTACCGCCTCGCTGCCGCTCTATTTGCATGCGCTCCGCGGCAAGGGTTCGCATCTGGCAACGGTGAATGACTACTTGGCTGCACGTGACGCCGAGTTGATGCGACCGCTTTACGAAATGCTGGGGATGTCCGTCGGTGTTGTGCAAACCGACATGAGCCGCCCGCAGCGTCGCACGGCTTACGCGGCCGACATTACCTACGGGACGGCCAAAGAATTCGGTTTCGACTTCCTCCGCGACCGGTTGGTCATCCGCCGGATCAAGCAGGAGCGGCTTGATTTTCTTGATACGTTGGGCACCGCCAAGGGGGAGGGCGGCGAACGGCCCGTACAGCGTGACGCCTATTTCGCACTGGTCGACGAAGCCGACAGTATTCTGATCGACGAAGCTCGTACGCCGCTGATCATTAGCGCCATCGGCGATCAGCATGAGGAATCGATTCGCGCCACCTATCAATGGGCTGCGGATCACGCACCTCGCTTCGACGAAGATGATGATTACGACTACGACCACGAAAAGAAAAAAGTCGAGTTGACCGCGCGTGGACGTCAGAAAGTGCGTTCGCTTCATCAACCCAAGGAGATGGACGGCGTGGGCTTGATCGATGCTTACGAGTACATCGAGCGGGGCATCAAGGTGCAACGCGATTTCTTGCGCGACCATCATTATGTCGTGTCGGATAAAGAAGAGATTGTGATCGTCGACGAGTTCACTGGACGTCTGGCAGAGGGACGAAAGTGGCGCGACGGCATTCATCAGGCGATTGAAGCCAAGGAGGGAATCGAGATCACGGTCGATACCGGACAGGCCGCGCGAATCACTGTGCAGGATCTCTTTTTGCGGTACCAACACCTGGCGGGCATGACCGGTACGGCCATGACTTCGGCGCGCGAGTTTCGCAAAATCTATAAGACGCTTGTGGTGCGAATTCCCACCAACCGCCCCGCGCAGCGGACTCATTTGCCGGATTTGGTGTTTAAGACCGAAGATGAGAAATGGCGTGAGATCGTTCGTGAAATCGTCGACCTTCATCGGCAGAACCGCCCAGTGCTGATTGGTACGAAGACGATCGAGAAGTCCGAGCTGCTTTCTCGTATGCTGGATGCCGAGGGTATTCCTCACCAGGTGTTGAACGCACGTCATATTGCTCGCGAAGCCGAAATCGTGGCCGAAGCAGGACAACCAGGCCGCGTGACCGTGGCGACGAATATGGCTGGCCGTGGTACCGATATCAAACTGGGCCGCGGCGTCGACGCGCTGGGGGGCCTCCACGTGATCATTACGGAAATCCACGACTCGGCGCGGATCGATCGGCAGTTGGTCGGTCGTTGCGGTCGTCAAGGTGATCCCGGTACGGTGCGTCGCTTTCTGTCGCTCGACGACGATATTCTCACGACCGGTTATGGTCCTGACAAAGCCAAGAAAATGCGCAGCCGGTTACAGCGCGATGGGGCCAACGTGGAGAAACTGGCCCCTACGTTCCGGACAGCTCAGCATAAAGTCGAACGGCGCCATTTGCGCGACCGCATGATTTTGCTGCACCACGAAAAGCAGCGCAAGAAGATGCAACAAGAATTAGGCCAAGACCCGTACCTGGACACGCCGCACTAAGGTGTTGATCGGGCCAGGCCGGAGAATCGGCAAACTGACGGCCGTTACCCGGCCTGAAGCGAGTTTCAAACTGTTGTCGCTATTCGTGTTCAGAAATAGAATGAATCTCGCGTTCAATCTCGTCTATCCATCCAATAATCGCTGATCATTCGAGTCACCTGCGGGTGTGAAATGGGACTTCCATGAGTACGGATCAAAGCTCGGTCGACGCCGCCACTATCGAAAAGACCAAGCAGCAAATTCGTTCGCTGGTGCAGGAAATCGCGCAGCTTTCTCGCAGCGAAATGGAGCCCGATCAGTATTACGCCGAAGTGATGCAGCGGATCGTTACTGCCTTGGCAGCCATCGGCGGCGCGGTCTGGACGATCAATTCAGAACGCCAACTGCGGCTCGATTATCAAATCAATCTCGAACGACATCTGCTTGATCCCAAGAGCGAAGACAGTCGCCGTCACGTCCGCTTGCTGCAGGAGGTGATGACGACCGGTGAAGCGCGGCTCGTGCCCCCAATGTCCGGCGCCGGCGAGCCGGACTCGCCCGGCAACCCGACCAACACGCTGCTCGTACTGGCACCGATGAAGACCGACGATTCGGTTGAAGGCGTGTTGGAAGTCTTCCAACGACCCGATTCGCAGGCCAACAGCCAGCAAGGTTATCGCCGCTTCTTGATGCAGATGAGCGATCTGGTAGGCGACTACCTGAAGTCCCGCAAGCTGCGTTCCTACAGTGATCGCCAATCGATGTGGGCCAAGATCGATCAGTTCTCCAAAGAGATTCACAGCAGTCTCGATGTGAAGGACACCGCCTATACGATTGCCAACGAAGGCCGCCGGCTGATCGGCTGCGATCGCGTCAGCGTCACCGTCACACGCGGCACGAAGCAGGTCGTCGAAGCGATCAGCGGCCAGGACACGATGGACACCCGCTCGAACATCGTATCGATGTTGCGTGACTTGGCGACTCGCGTATGTGCCACCGGCGAGCCGCTTTGGTACAACGGTTCAATGCAGGATCTGCCACCGCAGGTCGAACAGGCGCTCGAAACGTACGTCGACGAGTCGCACACGAAGAGCTTGGCCGTGTTGCCACTCTACCGAAATGATCCGCTGGCACAAAAAGCCGACGACGAACTGGGCGCTGAGAACGAAGGCAAGTATCAGCAAACGGGCCGCGGTGATGTGATCGGTTCGGTCATTATCGAGCAGATCGATGCCGTGCAGTCGCGGCAGGTTGTCGCGCCGCGTGCACAGCTCGTTTGCGAACACAGTGCGTGTGCGCTGGGTAACTCACTCGAACATAATAACTTGTTCTTGATGCCGTTGTGGCGCGCGATCGGTCAATCCCGCGTACTGGTTACCGCGCGGTATCTGCCCAAGACACTGTTGGTTTCCGGTGCGATTCTGGCCGCACTGCTGGTGATGACCTTCATGCCGAAAGAGTTTGAGCTGAAGGCTGAAGGCACGTTAGAACCGGTGTTGCGAAAGGACGTATTCTTCGCCGCCAACGGTGAAGTCGAAAAGGTGCTGGTCAAGCATGGCGACGCGGTTGAGGCGAATCAAGTCGTCGTCGAATTGAATAACAACGAATTGCTACAAGAGCGTTCCAAGGCCGAAGCCGCGCTGGTGACGACTGTGACGAACTTGGACGTGATTGAACGACAGTTGAAGAGTCTGCGTAACGGCGGCAACAATGAACTATTGGCCGAGCGTGCCAAGCTGCAGACCGAAAAGGTCGGCTACGAACACCAACTCAAAATCTTGGACGACAAACTTGCCAAGCTGAAAGTCCGCAGTGCCATCGACGGCATCGTGACGAGTTGGGATATCGAGAACGTGCTGAAGAACCGACCCGTGACCGTTGGCCAAGTTGCCATGCAGGTTTCTGACCCCACAGGGCCGTGGGAACTGGAAGTGTATCTACCAGACAACAGCATCGGGCACTTGCTCAAGGCGCGTGATGCTGCCAAGAAAGACGAGTTGCCCGTCAACTTCGTGCTGAAAAGCCACACCGGCGATAGCTTCAAGGGAACGCTGGCCGAAGTTCAAGAGACCGCGGCGTTGCACGACGAACACGGTCAGAGCTATCGCTGCAAAGTCAGTTTCGACAAGAACGATGTGGTGACTCGCCTCAACTTGGAAGTTCCCAAGCAAGGCACAGAAGTCGTTGCCAAGATCGAATGTGGCAAACGCTCGATGGCCTACTGCTTGTTCCACGAACTGTTGGAATGGGTTCAGTTGCGACTGTTCGCTCTGTAGTCTGACGTGATAGCTTCGTCAGACGACCTCTCACATCTCGCTCGACAACTCACACCAAGCTGCAAACGTGCGAAAGCGTTCCTGTGAAGCAAAGTGATATCAGTAACGTTACGCGGCAACGTGAAGTTAATTCCTGCCGATACAGCTCGCAGCGCTGGCGGCACATCCGCACATTTAACGACCGTAAGGTGGAGAACCGAACTATGCGAAAGTTGACGTTTCTCGCAATGTGTCTGACTCTGGCAGGAGCAGCACAAATCAGTCGGGCCGCCGAGCCTGGTGTGATCGAGGGCTTTTATCTTGTGGCGATTCAGGACGTGCGAGTGCCTGCCACCGACGCTGGGATGTTAGTGTCGATCGAAGTCGAAGAAGGCGACGTCATCGAAGAAGGACAACTGCTCGCTCGTGTCGACGATCGTGAGGCGACCATGGCGAAGACGGTGGCCGAGTATGAATACCGAGCAGCCAAGAAGCAGGCTGAAAACGAAATTAGTGTGGAAGCCGCGGTCAAGTCCGAAGAAGTTTCCAAGGCAGAATACGATGCGGCCACGGAAGCCAATCGCAAAGTGCCTGGCAGTTTCGGTGAGACAGAAGTGCGGCGTCTCGACCTGACTTGGAAACGATCCGGTCTGCAGAAAGAACTGGCCATCTATGAAAACGAAATCGCCGCGGCAACGGCCTGGGCGAAGCTGGCCCAGGTGAAGCAAGCCGAAACGATGATCGAACGTCGGAAACTGACAGCGCCCCACTCGGGTATCGTTGTCGAGAAACTGCGTCAGAAGGGCGAATGGGTCGCGCCCGGCGATCCGGTTGCTCACATCGTTCGCATGGACGAACTGCGTTTAATCGTTCGCGTCGACGCCAACGAGTACTACTACAAAGATTTGGAAGGCCGTCCGGTCGAAGTCACCGTCATGATGCCCGGCGGACGTACCCAAGTGGTCAACGCCAAGATCGGCTTCGCCAGTCCTGTGGTCGAAGAAGACGGTGCGTTTCGCGCATGGGTTAACGTGCCGAATCAACGCGACGGTAAAGGCTGGCTGATGGGACCTGGCTTGCCCGCCACGTTGAAGCTCCGATAGCCACGAATCGTCTCATACTGGTAGATCGAATCAGCGTTCCACCAGTTGTCCGTTCTTCTTCTTTTCGCGCAGCGGATCCGCAATGGTTACCTTAGCCGACAGTCTGGTTTCCAGTTCATCACGGCGGCTGCCGCTGCGCATGCGGCCGGATCTGTCGATACGTTATCACCGCTATCAGGGGCAACCCTACTGGGTGATTAAGGAACCGATTGGACTGAAGTACTATCGATTCCAAGAAGAAGAGTATTCGATCCTGCGGATGCTGGATGGCAACTGTTCTTTCGACGAGATCAAGCAACGCTTCGAACGCGAGTACGCTCCTCAGAAAATCTCGTTGGGTGATCTGCAACACTTCATCGGTATGCTGCATCGCAGTGGACTGCTGATCACTGATGCGGAAGGCCAGGGACAGCAGTTACGCAAGCGGCGCGACGAAGCCGTGCGACGCGAACTGTTGTCGAAGCTGTCCAACGTCTTGGCAATGCGATTCAAAGGCATCGACCCCGACAAACTGCTCAATTGGTTGGCGCCATTTACCAATTGGTTTTTCACCAAGTGGGCCGGCATCTTCTGGGGATTGTTCGGCCTGTCGGCCCTGTTGTTGGTCGGCGTCAAATTCGAAGTGTTCCGCCAACGACTGCCGGCCTTTCACGAGTTCTTCGGTCCGGAAAACTGGATCTTCCTGGGCGCTACTCTTGCGATCACAAAAGTGTTGCACGAGTTCGGTCATGGTCTGAGTTGCAAGAAATTCGGCGGTGAATGCCACGAAATCGGCGTGATGGTCCTGGTGCTCACGCCATGTTTGT
>JAGQPK010000176.1 GCA_020426755.1 Planctomycetales bacterium | reverse complement strand
TCGGCAACACGGTGCGGGGCCATGGGCGGCAAGGAAGACTGCTCGGCGATCGGCAACTTAATCGTAAATGCCGTGCCCTTCCCCACCGAACTCTCGACACGGATACGTCCCTTGTGGGATTCGATGATCGTACGGCAGGCAGCCAGACCGAGTCCGGTGCCGCCCTTGCCACTTTCATCCGGCCCCTGCTTGGTCGAAAAGAACGGATCAAAAATGCGCGGTAACGACTCGGCCGGTATACCCGCACCGGTGTCTCGCACCTGTAGATCCACCGTGTGGTTGTCAGTGTCGTGCGTCAAACGAATCAGCACCGTGCCGCCGCGCGGCATCGCCTGTCGCGCATTGATCAAGAGATTGAGCAGCACCTGTTGGATCTGATTGCCATTGGCGACCACTGCCGGAACTTCGTCCAACTGGCAGTCGATGGAGATTCGGTACTTGTTCATTTCGCGATCGAGCAACACCAGCGACTCCTCGATCAGTCCCTGCAACTGTGTCGGTTCGAAGCCCACACTTCGATTACGAGCCATGCCCAACACGCTGTTGGTGATGCGGGCTGCTTTTTCCCCAGCGGTCAGAATCTTTTGAAACGACTTGTCGCGCGACGCCTCGTCCTTATGTCGCAGACCCAGCTTGGCGTAATTTAAGATCGTGGTCAGCACGTTATTGAATTCATGCGTCGTCGTGCTGACCAGCTCGCCTAGCGCGGTCATCTTCTGTGCTTGCACAAGCTGCTGTGAAAGCCGAGCAACCTGTTGTTCCAACTCGGCGACTCGTTGTTCACTAGTGATCATAGAAGCAAACCTGCTCTTTCAATCTGGCCGCACGCCGCGAGGGGGCGCGGCAGGTACCGCGCGAGCACCGCTAGCAATACTCGCCAAAGAAATGTCGACTGTGAAGTTTATTCGTCCGCCGATAGGTTAGTCCCGCAGTCGAAAAGAATTGCGGTTACCGATCCACCAAACTGCGTCGATACGTCAGCTTCACAACTTCGCCAACCTCACCCGCTTTGACGCACTCAGGGTTGCTCTAGCGAGATCTGCGGCAGCTCGATAAGATGCCTCGGCACACAGTCCCGTCATTGCGAGCACGTGCACGAGGATGACGCTGGGTGTCGCGCGTCGCAACATCAGTTGCAAGCGGAGTGGACGGTTTGCGATGCGATCGAATCGGGGACGAGTATCGACACGGCCGGAGTGCTGGCGTCGCCACAATGGACAACGGAGGGTCTGGCACATGCACACGGTCGAACTGTTGAATCACGCGTTGTCAGTCGCGGAGAAGTTCGGATACGGTATCCGACATGAATGGCTGGGCGGTGCCACGGGAGGCGTGTGTCGGATCGGCGGTCAGACTTGGCTGTTCGTGGACTTGGCTAAAAACCCGATCGAACAACTCGATCAAGTCGTATCGGCACTTCAGCAAGACCCGCGTTGGGACTCATCCGAAGTACCCGAATACTTGCGGTATTACTCGCCGTTACGCCACGCGGCGTGAACGAATGTTGAATTGAAGCCGGAGAGTTGCCTTCACTTCGAATTTCGATATTCAACATTCGATATTCGTAACACTTTACCGGTATGAAGTTGTTCTAGTAACTGGGTGGACTTCCGCTGGAATCACCACGAAGGCACGAAGTACACGAAGCCCCCGCACAACTTACTTCGAACTCGCCAGGACGGAAGCGAACCAGCTTTCACCGTGATCGGCCTGACTCCGACAACCTTGGGGCTGATTTGGCTTCGTGTGCTTCGTGCCTTCGTGGTGAAATACATTTCTCTGTGATGCAATTGACGCAGTGGCCGTACGGCAGCTTCATTCCGGTGAAGTGTTACCAGCATCTAAATTGCATTGCACAGCGTGCGCTGTGGTTCCCTCCCCCTGCCCCGCGTTAACGTCGGTTCCTCTCGGCGTCGAGTATCCACGTCAGCGAGAACCGCGGCTAACGCCCTTCGGCGAAAAAATCAGCGACTGTTCGCCGCAACCGTGGCTACGTCATCAAGCGCACCGCCAATGAGATCGGTCCCAAACAGCTCATCGATGTCGCTCTCCGTCATCGCGTGACGCTCGGCGGTTATCTGAGCACGTGTTGATGCGACGACGGCACCAATGGTATAGGTTCCTGCTTGGAATGCATAAACAAGATCGGCCGTGGTGAAATCACCATCGCCGTTCCAATCACCTTCTTCCCAGCTCGAATTGTCTTCAATATCATCCTCGTACTCGCCGGCTTGAAAGATCGCGACCAAATCGGCGGAATTGAAGATCCCATCATGATTGACGTCGCCAGGAATGGTCCGCCTGGCAAGGCCCGGCGTGCCGTTAGAGCGATCGCTCGGTCTCCAATTATTACGCCACGACCACGCTGCCAAGTCGGGATTGGTAACATCGAGCATCTCCAGCGAGTATCCGTCACCATCGGTCGTCGGCCACCAATGGTCATGGTACGTCAACTGCTGAATCGTGATCGGTCCGTTGTTTAGTTGGACATGTTCCGTGTCATTGGAAAGTCCGCCACTCCATTGTCCGGCAACGGGCAAGTCAACTCCATACCGCAGACGAAACGCTTCCTCATTTTCCACAACCAGCACGCGTCCTCCGGGTGCCACAGATTGTATTGAGCTCGTGGCAAAGTCAAAAGCAACGCCAACTTCTTTGCCGTCGACCTCCACTTGCACAAAACGAATTGTGCTCAGGTCGACCGGAGAGGTGCCGATGTTAACTAACTCGATGAATTCAAATTCATCTTCGTCGTCGAATCCGGCTGCAATCTCAGCGGCTGTCGATTCCGACGGATGGTACATGATCTCCGCGATTCGCAAAGCTGGAATGACACCAAAGCTGTGAACCGAGCGTAGCGGGCTCCATTGGCCGGCCACTAAGGTACGGGCGTTGATGACCGTGTCCGCCGGCACCAAGAGTGAACCGTTGGCTTTGATTGCAGCGGCAGCAATCCCGGCGTCAATAAGCGTGTGGCTTTCAAGAGCCACGCTAATCAAAAAGTCATTGTTGGCCGGATCGAGGTTCATCGCGTGAATGGCCAGCACGTTCTCACCCGGGATCAACAGGTCACGCACTCTAGTCAAATCGAAGCGTTCGTAAACACGGCTTTCAACGTTGTCGTGCGGAAGCGATGAGCGCGAGTTCCAAACAGGCGGTGACGGTGCGTTGCGCCGCGCAACCTCAACACCATTCAGATACGCGACGAATCCATCATCGTACCGAATTCCCAAATCAAGCTGGTCGACCGCACTGGGATCACTGATTTCAAACGTGGTGCGTGTGTAAAGCGTGGAGTTGACGGTATTCATCAACTCGGAAACGTCAGTTTGAATTAACGACGAGAGCTCGCCAGAAGTATCGTAGCCGATCCCATTCGGACCACTGGGCCAAGTCGTGTCGTCAAAGCCGGGCAGCGTCCAGTTCTTGCCCAGGCTGGCATCCGTCGGCAGGAAATACTTGACGGTGGTCGATTCGTCGATGAGCGTCGTGTCGTTAAAGCGAGGCAAAGATAGACGCGGATCCGATCCGTCTAGTGTGTAGTACACGTCGCCATTAGCGAGCATTTCCAATTCGGCACCGGGCGTGACGTGTTCATCAAGGATGGCGACGCCATTGCTTTCGAATGACGGTGTCTGGGCAATCGGAATCAGCCCCGCCTGCTGCATTTGTTCCAGCACAACATCCGCACGGCTCTTGCCTGTTTCCGAAGCATACGTCGTCTTGATCCACTCGATCGCTGACTCCCACGTCGCTGGCGTGTAGCGTCCCGATCCCCAACGCGCTGTCTCGGCCAACACTGACAGACGCATCTGGGCGGCCAAGTCGTCAATCTGTGTTCGTAGACGCGCCGGCGTAAGCAGGCCGTCTCCAGTGAACAGTTCGTAGGCCCGTTTGGCCAGAAGTTCGCGAAACTCAGGATACTGTGTAACCCCGCCATCGCGATTCAAGAGCAAGCCTGGACCGCCGTAATTAACGATGTCGACGTTCAGCCCCGAACGTAACACGATATCGCTGTCCCAGGCGTAGAAGTGAAATCCCTCATCCGGGTCGCGTTTTCGCGTCGCCATCCAGTTGGTCTGGTCGCCCCAATCAATGTTGTTGCCACCAAAAAACTCTAACAATACATAGTCGACATACGAATCAATATCCAAGTACTGCTTGACGGTGTCATACCCTTGACCAACGGACGCCAGCAACGTGTTCCATGCATCCAGATCACCATCGACGATCTTTCCTGCGTTGATCGCGTCATAGTCCTCGGACTCGCCGCCCCAAGTCGATGCAGCAAAACTGGCATTGGGCCGCTCCATCAAATCGAACTGGCCGATGTAGTTGCCGTTCAAATAGACGTGGACAAATCGACTCCGTGGTGCCGCATGCCCCATTTCGAGCTGACGGTCCGTCATCCATTTGTTGCGTACGTAGGAACCGACACCGATGCTGCCCGTGAAGAATGGCGTATCGTGCGATCCTGCCCGCAAGAGGAATTGATCAAAATCGGTGATGCCGCTTGGATCGTCAAACAGATCGTACTCAAGCGACGTCGGTCCGTAGATATTCTTAAAACTAATACGCAGTGACTGCTTGGGAAATGCAACCGCAGTACCACCGTAGACTTCGACGCCGGCATCAACTTGGAACCCCTGCCGACCATCCGGATATAACAACTCAATCGACGTGCCGATTTCACCGATCGTCTCGAGCTGTTGATTAGTCACGAGCGAGATGGTCGGCAGTGCGTTGAGTGAATCAACCATTAACGGCCCCCACACGGCGTCTTCCGTGACAGTCGTGTTCATACCGGCCTGATTTACCACATCGGTGGGGAAGACATACGTCGCGGTGGTAATCGTGGATGGTAACTGACCATCAGCGTAAGTGATTGCTCGCACAATGGTCGTCTTGTCAATTGGCACCGGCGCGGCGTAAACGATTGCCGCGGGGTTGTCGTTACTTGGCGTACTGCCATCAAGCGTATAGTAAATCGTGGCCGCCGGATCGGATGAGATTAGCCCAAGTGAAAACGCCTCGCGATAGATGCCGCGATCGTGGCTGAATTCCGGTGCCACCGCCAACCCAGTCGCTAGCGGACCGTTCAATTCCATCGGCGTCGTCGTGACACTATAACCAAAAGGAACAGCGTCTGGCATCTCAATGCCGATCAACTGGGCATCAATCACAAGCTCAGGCGTCGCTGCTTCGTTCAGGGCGTGGATGGCCAGGACGTTCTCGCCATTGTTGAGATAATTCAGGCCAGCCGTGACATTTATGTCTTCGTACTGATTTGCTTGACTTAATGGTTGACCGGTTGAAGCAGCAGAGTCGAACCGAGGAGCCAGCGGCGCATTACGACGCGCGACCTCCTGTCCGTTGAGGTAGGCGACGAAGCCATCTTCGTAACGAATGCGCAGCGTCAACGAGCGCAATGTATCGAGCTGATTCGCTTGAAATGGATATCTAACGTACAGTGAATTCGCACCATTCATCGCTGTCGCCACGTCGGTATTGAACGGACCACCCAACCGCGCTTTCGTGGTGGCCTGCAGAGAGTACGCACGACCGAAAGTCCGTCCACCCGATAAGTCATTGCCGGCGACCATGTTCCCGGACTGTGGCCCGTTGTAGCGACGCACCTCATCTGCCGTACTACTTGCCCACCGCACGACTCCTGCCACATTGGTGTCATTGTCGCCATCTTTGAAGCCAAAGAAGTATCCGGAGTCATCAACCAAGTCCGTTCCCGACTGAAGCTCAAAGTCAAAGCTCTGCGCGCCGCTGCCATCACTCGTGCGAGTTTGACCAACACCGACGATTTGATATTCTCCGTCCGAGCCAGATCGAAACACGAGGGGCGTCAACGTGCGGCTTACCTCGGAATAGAACGACCAGCGATCCACACGCCCCGGGGCAGTGAACGGACTCGATTGCAACACAACGATTGAACCCTGGGAGAAATCACTGGAAGCGCGTTTGATTGGCTCCAATCCCACCGTCTCACCAGCTTCGGCCGGTGTCTGGGCCGTCGATAGATCAAAGCCGATCGGCCCAACATGATCTCCGCTGGTTCCCTGCAGTGCGGGATCGTTGAAACCCGCGTCGCGCCAGGCCGGATCAGCGGTGGTGCTGTTGGGAACGAGATACTCAAGCGGACCATTTGCGCCCAACAACTGTCGCTCCTGCATCGCCACCGCGTAAGAGACGTCAACGCGTTGTTGAGGATAGGACGGTGTGAACTCATGGACCACCTGGGATGCCTGATCCGTCAAAGCAACGTAGTCGCCGTCGCTGCTGAGTCGAAAGTTCGTGTGCAACCGGCCTTGTTCATCCAAGGCAGGATCAGCGATGTCTTCCCCAGAAGCGAATACGACGAGAAACCCACCGGCATCAATGCTGGTGCCGACAGGAAATGTCCATTTGTCCAAGCGAGTGGCGTCATCTGTAAGGTGCATGCCACTCAGATCAACGGCTTGACGAGTCGTATTGAACAGTTCGAGCCAGTCCGGTGAGTCAGCCTGTCCGTCGAAGGCATCCGCCGTGCTCTCGCGTGTACGCGTTAGTAGCGTTGCGGTACTGTCAGCAACAATCTCACTGATAATCACGGTGTGCCCCGACAAGGCGAGATCACCGGCCAGCAACGTGCGTGACTCAAGATGCTCCAGACCGTTTGGACGATTACGAAGCGAGGCCAGGCGGTTTTGCTTCGAACGGCGCGCACTCATGCAGACAACTCCCAGAACTCAACGACGCTAACGTTTCATCCCCGCGACTTATCAATCAGTCCAACAAGTCGGGATTACCAGAAAGGCAACAGGATAACTAGGTTTAGTCGACAACGGTTGTAGCAGGTTCGTGCATGCAACGTGAGTCGCGCAACTCGGTGATGGATACGCAATCACACGGAACGTCCAACATCCATCTTCACTCTGTTCTTGTCGATCGCGTATTTGCAAAGCAATTCAATTGGCGCAAGTCACGTTGATGCTGCGTCGATCGTAGACCAAGCCAACAGTCAAAGCAATCTCTCACTTCCACAAACGCAGCGAGTGTGCGCAGGCCAGCCTCGCACAATCTGGGATAGGAGGCTATGAATTTGCTTGACACGTCAAACAGCAGCTCATAGATTCGTCGACCAATGCAAAACAGCTTTGATGGAAAAGCATTCTTCCATTCGCATGCAACATCTCAACATACAGACTTGGAGAGTTCCGATGAGATTTCAGCGCATGACTTTTCTCAAGACGCTCGCACTAATGCTTGGCATGACCGTTGCTGCTCAAGCCGTCACGATTCAGAATCCCGAGCATGTGCTAGAAGACGGAACTGCGTTCGTATTCGTTGAAGCGGAAAGCGTACTGCGCGTAGAAAGCGAGGATCCGGCGACCGGATACCTGGTGGTGGATAAAAACAATCCGATCAAATCCAACCCAGACGCAGTCAAGGGGAATCTAGATATCCTGCCTGCCGACACGAATGCTTCTCGCGGCGGTGGTTTGCTCGACCAATTGGGCGGCCCACGTTTCGATACGGCGACTTGGGAAGTCCAATTCTCAACGCCGGCGACCTACTACCTGTACGTCCATGCAACGATTTACAACTCGGACGCAAACACGAGTTACGGAAACGAAGATTCGTTTTACCTGCCGCCCGATTTCAATATGAATCCGCGTGAGGATTGGATTGGCTTTGAAGGCGAAACGCAGGATGGAATCCCGATGGTTGGCGATACCGACCAAGATGGTTGGATGCCGGTCTTCAATAACAAATGGGTGATCAGCGGAGGCACGACCGAGACGCACAACAATACAGATGAAGACTTTTGGGACGGGCAATTCCACTGGTTCTATGCCGACTATGCCGTCGAGTCTGACGAAAACGGCAAGTACGTCGACGACTACGGGATGGCGATCAAGTATGAGATTACCGAAGACGAACTGAACACGCCGCTCGAGTTCACGATCGGTACACGCGAACATTACAGCGTGATTGACGGCTTCTTGTTTACGACGAATCCTGAATTGCTAAATGAACTTGCGCAAGAAGAGATGGATCCACTGTTTCTCAACCTGCCTGGCGGCGGCCTGACAGGCGACTTCGATGGTGACGGACAGTTGTCAGCGCTCGACATTAACCAGCTGACGATGGAATCAGCGGCCGGCAGCAACCAAGCCGCGTACGATCTGAACAACGACTTGCTGGTCAATGGTGACGACGTCAAAGTCTGGATTCGCGATCTGAAGAAAAGTTGGGTTGGTGACGCCAACCTGGACGGCGAATTCAACACGTCGGATTTGGTTGCAGTGCTCGGTTCCGGCACATATGAACAGGACGTGCCGTCCGATTGGTCGTCAGGTGATTTCAATGGCGACGGTCGCACCAACACCAGTGACTTGGTGGCAGCCCTTGCCGACGGTGGCTATGAAGGTGGTCCGCGAGCGGCGGTGGCTGCAGTTCCCGAGCCGGGAAGCATGCTGTTGCTCAGCCTCGCCAGCCTGGGTTTGCTCAAATTCCGTCGCCGATAGGCTCACAGCGGCAATTCGCAATTCAATGTAAGCGGCAACACGCTCGGCGGAAACGTCGGGCGTGTTGTTTTTGTGTACCGCATAATTTTTCTATCACCGGGCGCGTCGCGCATTGTTCCCCCTCCCGCAATCGGCGTTCAACAGTCTTATAGCGCGCAGTACGGGAGGGGGATTCAGGGGGCGGGCGACAGATACTGAG
>JAGQPK010000175.1 GCA_020426755.1 Planctomycetales bacterium | reverse complement strand
TCGCTCGCACTCGTCCGGACGTACCGGCCAAGCAAGTCGTCCCCAACATCTGGCTCAGGATGCTTAAACTCGCACGCAAAAACTTGAACTGTGTTCACGATCTAACCGTTGGACAGTTCTATCGGGAAGTCGCGAAGCTGGGAGGATTTCTCGGACGAAAAAGTGACGGTGACCCCGGATGGATAACAATCTGGCGGGGCTGGGAGAAACTGAATACGTACGTGTTTGTTGCCAGCAGACTGAAGTCGGGTTAGAGATGTGGGTAACGACAAGTCCGCAGGGCTGGGACCCCGTCGGGACGCGCGATCTAGGGCCAACGGCCCGACGGATTGCAAGGATATGCAGGTCCAGCTAATGCGTTGGTTCTACGAGGATAACCGCGAGAGGACTCTGTGGCATGAATGACGAATTGAGCGATCTGCCAGAAGTGCTTGAGGCCTGGTGGGAACGCGAGCAGATCGTGGCCCTCTTCAACGACTTGCACGAAGGTGCAACGGTCAGCCACGTACAAGTTCGCGCAACTAAGGCGGGCACGCGGGATAAGCCGGCTGATGGTGCGGTTACGTTGCGTGACGCTTACGACTTGTTTTTGGCCGGCGATGCCGCCGCCATTCAGATACACTACGAGTTCTCTGGCACGCGCTGGTGCGATACGTTGATGCCTGCATCGCATCTGACGCGCATCATACGAACACGCATGCCTTAGTTCGGTCAATCCATTAGATAGAGCAGGGCGTCTTTGGCCTGCATCAACGTGGCATCATCGGCGATCAGTTGGGACAGAGTGTTGAAGCCGTACAACGTTTTGATACGGTGCGTCAGCTTCGCCTGATCTCGTTCCAATTGTCCTTGCCAGTAGACTGGTTCTAAAGGATCGTGTTCCGACTTAACTGGCTGATCAAATTCGTCGGACACGTCCGGCAGAGAACGCCAGAGCCGGATGTGATGATGGTGGGCGGGCAGGGAGCGCGCGGCAAGATCCTGATAGCCAAGTCGATCCAGTTCGACGATGGCGGCCGCATGATTGATGACGTGCCACAGCCCGCCGAAGCCACGTCGGCGCATCGACGCGGTGGCAATCAGTTCCGCGATCGTCGTGTCGGCCAGTTCCTGCAGATTGCGATAGACTGGGAACCCATCGTCTGCCGGCAATTCGACCTTGTCTCCATCCTGCCAACCTCGAGCTTTTCCATAGTAGCCACGACCCGGATAGGCATTCGTGAAGGCGGCAATCAAGCTGCGAATCCCCGCGACGATTTCCGGCTTGGCGTGTTCCGGATGCTTGGTCAGCGCACGAATCGCAATCGAGGCAAAGATCGTATTGTGTCCGGACTCGATTAGCTTGGGACCGTTCTTACTTAACTCGTCGGCCAGCGACGCGACTTCGGCCGTTGTTGCATCGACCTGCGCGGGTGCCGCGAAAAGCTGTTGCGGCGTGACTCCGGCCTTCTTGGCATCAAACCAGATGGCTTCTTCACCCCGTTTGATGCGTTCGAGTTCGCCTTCGACGCCGCGTTCAACTTCGGCAGCGAGTTGAACATCTTCGCTCCAGAAAAAGCCCGCGACAACGGCCGCGCCTAAATGACCAGCCATCGTGCCTGCGCGATAGGCGTTTGCGAGCCCACACAGTCCGGTATAGAGATAGTTTGAATTGATCATGGTGCCTGCAATTCTAATCGAGCCGCTGGTCACCGGCAAGCATCACGTCGTCGTTGCGGTGCCATCATTGCAGTGATTGCATCTGCTGCATGTCTGTTTTGTTGCAAAGACGTTAGGCGCGTTTCAAACAGATTGAAGGGCGTCGTCCGATCAGTCGAAAACCGATAGTGGTGGAACTAACCTCACGGCAACACCTGCACCCATCGTGTTTAGTTCGGCATACAGGGCTTAGCTCACAATGCCGTTCAACACTGCTTGGTGAGTCGTGAGGCGGGGAACGTTCGGGCCAACTGACTTGTAAATGAATGCGTCCGGCCATGCGGCGTTGCTGCAGTGCGCGCTACATGCGCTGCACCGGGCGACCCAATACGGATGTGGAAACGAGGGTCCGAGTGCTAGCCAGTAAGCGATTAACGATCGTCGGTTTGACTGCCGCGCTGCTGACTCTTGCAGTGACCTGTTCGTGTCGTTGGCCAGAGAGCTCACAGACGAAGCAAGAACGCGTGGACCGCGGTTGGCCCAAGGCCAATGCGGCCAGCGAACCCAAAACTCATCTCCCGCTGCGGGTGCCATTGCCGTCGATCGCCGGTGCCAAGTATGTACAAAACGATGCGCTCTGCAAAGTTTGTCACGCGGACTATGTGGAAGCATTTGCGCACAACGTGCATCGCCAAAACAACTGCGAAGCATGCCACGGTCCGGCCAGTCGCCACGTGGAAAGTCGCGGCAAGGATCCCGACTCAATCCTGAGCTTCAAGAAGCTCAAGAAAGCTGAACGGTCGGAGATCTGTGCCCAATGCCACGAGCGTGACGCGTGCGCGCCCGGCAGCGAGTGGCGTACTTCAGAACACGCTCATCGCGGCGTCGCTTGTACCGATTGCCATCTCCGCAACCACTATAACGTACCCGAAGGCACACCCGCGGCAACGCCTGACCTCGCGCTTCTCGAAGAAGTCAAAGACTGGGTGCATTACGTTTCGCAGCGTTCGTCGAATGCCAATTCGAACGACCAAGATGCCGAGCGCGAAGCGCGGCAGGCTCAACCGTCATTGCGAGGCACCTCGAATAATCTTGGCGCTGTTGCTCCCTACGTGTGCTACACCTGCCACAACGAAAAGTACGACCTGGAACGAATTGGACATTCACACCAAGTGAATGGGCCCCATGCGATTAACTGCCAGACTTGCCATGATCCGCACGGCAATGTGTTGCAATACGCGAAAAAGCAGTTGTGTGTCGAATGTCATTCCGCAACCGAAACGGCTGCGTTCCATTCGTCGCTCCATGATCACGCCGGAGTGAACTGTACCGATTGTCACAATCCACATCCGGACTCAAAACTACCTACATTTGGCAACGTAGATCACACATCAATTCAAAGAACACCACGTCTGCCGATGTCGGTGAACGATCCGGTTGTGTGCTACAAGTGCCATCAAGAGATGTACGGCATGCTGCAGTTGCCTTCGCACCATCCGGTGGCGGAAGGCAAGATGAAGTGTGGTGACTGCCACGACGCTCACGGGCAGGCCGAGGGTAATCTGATTGCGGAAACGGTCAACTTGACCTGCTACAAATGTCACGCAGAGAAGCAGGGCCCGTTCGTACATCAGCACGCGCCGGTCGAAGAAAATTGCAGCATCTGCCACAATCCTCACGGCACGGTCACGAACAACCTCTTACATCAGCCAACGACATTCTTGTGCCTGCGATGTCACACCGGACATCGCGCTCCGCCATCGAGCCACTTTGGCATGGGGACTTCGGATATTGACAATTTGGATTGGGTGCGCCCCGTGCTCTACACCGACTGCACGCAATGCCACCAACAAGTACATGGCAGTGACCTGCCGTCCCAGCAACAAACCGACGCGCTCATGAGATAGCGCACACCCATAAAGTCCGCGGCCAGTTCCCGCTTGGGTCCGGACTTCAGCTAAATCGGCCCTACCCACCAGCACACGTCGAGTCACATGAATCGGACCGTTCCTATCGCCGCCTTGTTCTGCTGCCTGTTATGGCGGATGAACGTGCCTGCCGCGGTGCCGGTTTCGCAGCCAATGCCGGATGCGGGACCTGCGTTTGGCACGCGAGCCGACGATGCGCCAGGAACACCGCGCCAACTTTCACTCGCCTCGGCGAAGTCGTTGAGTGTCTCTGGTTTTCATCGCGTAGCGGATGTCGATCAGGTATTTACCGGGAACTGGGGAGCCGAACAGGATTGGAGTGTGACGCTGGCAGGTGACTATACGCTGTCAGTTGCCGGAATCGCAGCACACAAACCGCGTAGCACAGAGCGAGTAACTAACCCCGAAGGTCTCGCCATCTACGATAGCAACCAGCCCCGGATTAACTCGGTTGCCTTTGAGATGATTGACGAGTCAAACGTCGCGTGGCAAGAAGCGGGTGCGGCAAATCCGGAAGGATTCGTCGCGCCACTGCCGGCGGAGGATCTGCCGGCGCCGAATATGTCGGACGAGCTTCGTTTGACGATGCCGGGCGACGTTGATGGACTTGCGATGGGGAGTGCGGCATCGGAATACCTGCCCGAGCCCAATTTGCCGGACCGCATCTTCACGCCCATGATTGAAGTGCCTACCATCATGAGTGCCCGAGTGGGCTGGTGGTCCGTCAGCCAGAAAGGAAGTCCCAACAAGGTTGGCGAGTATCAGTCGACGAAGGACTCGCTGTTCTTTGACGTGGACTCACTGATCAGCGATGGCGTACAAACTTACGACTTCAATCTGACGCAGTTTGATAATGATGCACGCAACGGTCGCTTGAACTTCTACAATCCGTTGATGCGTGGAAATGTCAACTACCAGAGCTTCCTGCGACGCCTGGATCGCGACCCGCTTGATTATTACGTCGACTTTGACAAGCAACCGCCGTTGCCTCTGCCGGGACCGCCCCAAAACTATCGGGACATGAAAGAGGACTTGGCCGTCGGTCAAGACTTTGCGATTCGCGTACAGCAGTTGCAGGCTAGTTTCAAAGGCAACCGCACCGGCGCATTCAATTGGCGCCTGAATGTATGGGGCATGAAGAAGACCGGCGAACGGCAAGCCAATGCGATGGCACACTGCTTTGCCGCTCAGAATGCCGTTGATACGAACGGTAACCCGGCACTCGGACCCGCATGCCATCAGTTGAGCCAACAGCAACGAATTGATTGGCTCACGGCCGAGATCGAACCTGTTCTGCAGGCCAAATTCGGGAACGTAACCGCCGAGTATGCACGAACGATGCGTACTTTGACGACGGATGATCAACTGGTTACACGGCCTTACGATAACTTCGGATTCAGCGGCGATCAGCCCTATTCGGTGGTTCCCGAGAACTACACCTACATCGATCGATTAAGACTCAGTGGCACGTTCCAAAATAATCGCGACTTCTACGCCAGACTGTTCAGTGGCAACACGCGGAATCAGTTTCGCGATACCGATCGGAGCTTCAGTGGCGTGGACATCCGGCTAACGGATCGATCAATCGCCGGCCTAAGCGTCACTGGTTATGTGAAGAAGTACAATCAGTCCGGCAACCTGCCGGCAGTGCTCCTGCCATTCGAAACGGCCACGAACACACTGGCGCCGATTGGTTACGATCGAACGTCGCTGGGTGTGACGTCAAGTTGGCAGCCATTCTATGGTCAACGGGGGCCGAGCAGTCGCTGGCGGTTGATGGGTGGCTATGAATACCGTCAGCTCGACCGTGACAATGCGATCTTTCAGGAGCGTGTGCTAACGGTCAATGAAGACTCGACGCTCTCCAATCAGATCTTCTTGCGAGCGTCCACGAAGCTGACGCCCACCTGGAACTCGTTCACCGGATATCGGCTAACCTTTGTCGATTCGCCGCTGTATGGCGTGCCCATCGGCAACACGACAACGAATACCAACCTGCCGACAGAAACGCAACGCGTTGAATTTGGCAATACGTGGACACCAACGCATACGTTCATGCTGAACAATCTGCTCAGTTTCCACGATGGACATCACAATTCGAGTATTGCCAACTTCGACACGGATAACTCGGATATCGTGTTGAGTTTCTGGTATGCTCCTGTACCGCTCTGGTCGTTCTCTGGCGGTTTAGGGTTGTACTCCAATTGGATCGACCAAGACATTACGCTGGGGTCGAAAGTTTCACCACTGACGCAATTGTGGCAGTACGGCGGGAGAAGCTCCGTCGTAAATCTGGGAACGACCTATGCCTGGACCCCGCAGACGACGGTTTCGGGATCGGTCGATTGGGTGCGCGGACACAATTCGTTTGATCCGATCAGCGGATTCGGCGACCTGCCCGCTTTGTCGGATGTGATTGTCGAGACGACTCGCTTCACGACGGGGATCGATCACGCGATCGGGCCGAATAGTAGCGTGTACTTGCGGTACCAACTGATGGACTACGACGACAAGTCAGATGGCTTCGTCGGCGGCACCATCAAGATGTTGCTGGTGGGCATGAACGCTCGCTTCTAGTGATTCGTCATCCTCCGTCGCAGCGTGTGGCAGATGGTGGAGTTGTTGAGACTGCCATAAGCGCCGGTAGAGTTCGCAGTCGCGCAGCAAAGTGGCGTGTGGGCCGAAACCGACGATGCGGCCGCGTTCCAAGACGAGCACGCGATTGGCGTTTCTGAGTGTCGAGAGACGATGCGCGACGACGAAACTCGTGCGATGTTCCATCAGTCGGTCCAACGCTTCTTGGACCTTTGACTCTGCCACCGAATCGAGACTTGAGGTGGCTTCGTCCAGCAACAAAATTGGCGCGTTCTTAAGAAAGGCCCGCGCGACATTAATGCGCTGCGCTTGACCGCGCGATACTTCTCGTCCACCGATGCCGACGACCGTCGCGTAACCCTCGGTCATCGCTTCGATATCATCGTGAATGCAGGCAGCCTTGGCTGCTTCGATCACTTCTTCATCCGATGCCGTTACGCGACCGCAACGAATGTTTTCGCGAATGGTGGCCGAGTAGAGAAACGGCTCCTGGGCAACGATCGCCACTTTGTCGTAAATGTCATCGAGTCGCAGGTGACGCAGGTCATGATCGTCAAAGTAAACGCCGCCCGACGTTGGATCGTAAAGTCGCACGAGCAGGTTGAGCAGCGTCGATTTGCCGGAGCCAGACGGTCCGGCGATACCAATCGTCTCGCCCGCCGCGACCGAGAAATCGATATCGTGGAGAATCTGGGTTTCATCGTAGGCGAAACCAAGCTGTTCACAACGGATTTGCGTGGGTACCGTCGCCAGCGGTTGTGCGTCCGGTAGCTCGCGAATCTGCGGAGTCTGCGATAGAAAGTCGGTGACGCGCACGATCGACGCGCGCCACGTTTGGATCTCGACATACTGTTTGTGCATCAAGTGCAGCGGCGTATGCATGACGCGGACTGCCATCACAAATGCCAACAGGGCGGGCCAGGTTAGCGAGCCATCGATGACTTGGAAGCCACCGACGAGTACAACAAGCACAACGCTCAACCCGGCTAGCGATTCCATGCCCACGCGGCCCAACGCCTGCAGGCGAACCATGTGAATGAGTTCGTCGAAGTAGGCTCCGCCTTTTTGCATACCCATTTGCAACTGCAACTCTTCGCCGCGAAACGTCTTGATGACGCGCATCCCTTTGAGGATCTCCAGGATCATGTCGAAGAGCAGATAACCCGTCTTGCGAACGGTAAATGAATGAACTCGTAACTGCTTCGATACCAGGAAAATCGGCGCGGAAACGGCGGGCAAAACGAGTGCCACCCACATCGTCAACCAGGGACTGATCCAGGCCGCCATAATCAATAGGCCAACGACGACAAAGCCCTCGAGCACGACACTCGCAGCGGCATGCACGACCATGCGGATGTGCATCACGTCGTTACGAATCGTCTCAATCACATCACCACATTGTTGGCGATCGGTGTAAGGAACTGCCAGCGCTAATAAGTGCCGGATCAAACGCTCCATCAGTCCCAACTCAATCACCTTAATGATGCGTTGGACGATGATTTGATTGTCGTAGAAGAAGAGGGCACCTAGCAAATAGGTGATGAGCAAGAGGACGGCCGCAGTCCACAGCACGGCCTGTTCGCCCAGGTGGGCAGCGATCATACCCGTGAAACCGGTTTGCTCGCTGATCGTGCCAGCGAGAAACTCGCGGATGAAAAACACCACCGCCATCGTCGTAAGCGCGCGGCCGAGCGACGTGATTAGAAAGCGGACAATGAGTCGCCTATGGCCGTGAAACAGCGTTTGCAGTAGCTGATGTAGAGGTCCGCCCATGAGTCGTTCCCGGTCCCGTTATCCTGAGTTTGCGAACCGGGTTAATTGGCGACGCGCCCGCGAGCGCGCAGGTAATGAATGATTTGGGGAACACGATCGCGGAGGCGTTCACAGGCTCCCATGCGAAACCAGAAGCGATCACGCGTGTTGCGTTGTGCCTTGCTCTGTTCGGCGAAGTCGAGCCAACGATCAACCTGTGCTGACAAACGCTGAACTCCACTGGTACGGTTCAGCTTCGTCAGCACCTCCGCCGGCAGTTTGGCGCCAAGGACCGCATGTGCCAAGTAGACGCCGACAGCAACCGTACGTCGACAATGCGTGGCCTTGGCGGTGTGTTCGACACGGTCCCAATCGACGACCTGCTGGGCATTGATCAGCTCGGCAACATCGCACACCCAGCGGAGTCGATCCCACCAATGCTTGGATCCGTGAATGCACAGCACGGACAAAGAGTCTTCGGCTGGCGGTTTTCGCAACATGCCGCTGCCACCCGGAAGCGCCACGGCGTCGTTCCAGAAGCGATCGAAATCAACGCGATAATTGAACCAACCAGGCGCTAGATCCCAGTGCACATCCAGTGATGCGTCGGCGCGATTGAATTCGCATGCAAAGACTTGTCGCGTCTGACCGGGATCTTCCCAATTCGATGTGAAGCCCTCTTGCTTCAATGCTTCTTCGACGCGCGGGAACTCGGCATGACTGATCAGCAGATCGAGATCCCCACATTCGCGCAATGTCACGTCGCCGTATGCATCGGCGGCCAATGCTGGTCCTTTGAAGACCAGACCGCGAA
>JAGQPK010000174.1 GCA_020426755.1 Planctomycetales bacterium | reverse complement strand
CAATCGACTTTACGATCGCAACTTCGTCCGCGTACTTAACCGAGCACTAACCGAACGGAAACGCTTGGGCGCGGAGTTGGTCGGTGCCGAACGACCGCTCATCGGCAGAACGCTGTACGATTTCGACGCCGAATTCACCGCACCGGCCGGCGGTTTTGCGTCAGTCGACGAATACTACGAACAGTGCAGTAGCATGTTGACGTTGCCTGCCATTCAAGTGCCGACGCGAATTCTGTTTGCGGAAGACGATCCGCTAGTACCAGGTGAACTGTTCGCTCGAGCAACCTATAGCCCCACAACGCAAGTCTATGCTACGCGGCACGGCGGTCACCTGGGATACCTGGCCGATCGCGCCGCGCGACGACCGCACGATCCGGATTGGCATTGGCTCGACTGGCGCATGGTCGATTGGGTGCGCGAGTTTGATCGGTGAAGAATCGAATAGCGAATAGCGAATAGCGAATGTCGAATGTTGAATGTTGAATGTTGAATGTTGAATGTTGAATGTTGAATGTTGAATGTTGTAGTGCATTCGGCATTCGGTGTTCAGAGTTCAACCAGGGCATTTCTCGTGCTCGTACCTTTGTCGCATCGCGTCCGCCACGGTTTTCGCCGAGCATTCTCTCCGTTAGCGCAAACCGACGCTAACGCGTTGCGGCGAACTTCAACATTCGAACTTCAACATTCGATATTCGATATTCGATATTCGATATTCAACGCCTTCGCCAAAGTGTCAGCACGCTGTCTTGCCGAGTGAGCAGCAGCGGGATACGGCGATAGATCAAGGCAAAGCCTTGCATCTCGCCAGGCACTTCCTCCTCGATCCACTGATTGTCGACGCGATGCCAGTAGTAGCTTGTCTTGTCGCGGCACGTTGTGAAGTGCAGCACGCTGCCGCGATCGACTTCTGGCTGGCTGACCGTTGCCGATACTGGCAACTCTAGTGGCGGTGTGGTCTGAATGAGTTCTCGTGCCCAACGATTCTGGCGGCCGAGCTGGCCGTGGACGTACTCCAGACGCAATTCTGCTCCTACCATTATCCGGCCGGCCAGGAACAGACCGTGCAGTTCATCGCGACGACCGACGTTGACGCCGAGCGACAATAGGGTTTCTCTGTTTTCGTTCTCAGGGGTCGTGACTGTTTCCGCGACGATTTCCGGTTCGGCGAAACTGCCCTCCTGCCAGGTCGTATATGTCAAGCTGGCCGATGGATAGCCGGGTTCTGCTCTGCCGCCGAGCAGTGCTTTGGTGGAACTGTACAGCACGTGTATGCGGTCGGTTGCGTCGAGTGCGACCGCTGTTTCACTCGAGTCGGATTTGCCGGCGGGGCGTGGCAGTGACACGATTGGATAGCCGTTGCCCGAATCATACCGATGCCGAATGCGATGGATCTCGCCAAAGCCATTGTGCACGTACGAAAACACGTGGAAACGTTGCCGCCCGTCGACTAACAGGTGTGGATACGATAGGCCTGCTCCACCGTCGCGATTCACGCTGCGACGAATGGTTGTCACTTCCCACGGAACGCGACCGCCGGTGCGGGACGCGATTAGCTCCGCGAAAATCGGACCTTCCGGCTGAACATCGCGCGTGTAGAGAAATACCCAGGGTCGATCGCGCGAATCGAGTGTCAGCGATATTGCCTGCACGCCAGTTAGCGGTTGATCGGAGTGTGGCACCGTCGTGATCGGTTCGACTTGCATGCCACGCGGCGAGCTGGAGGCGAGAAATACGTCGTCTCGATCGTCGTGCTGCGTGACGTAGACAACGTGGATCCGACCGTGCGACGTCACAGCAAGCAAGCGCGAGTTGCGCGTGTAGAGTTGTGTCTTAACCTCTGCCGAGACAACTTCACGTTGCCAGTCCGACTCGGCTGCCCGACACGTACCGGCCGCCAGTACGACGCACCAGAGCAGGCTGAGAACCGCCCTGAACTGGCTGGAAAGAAAGTGGAGCGGAAGGGAGTCGAACCCTCGACCTTCGCATTGCGAACGCGACGCTCTCCCAACTGAGCTACCGCCCCGTACGCCGAGCGGACCCAGCGTAGGCTCGAATTCTAGAGATGTCAGCGTCCCTTGTCCAGGTGACCTCATTTCCAGCTCTCGATTTTCTGTGGCAAGCGCAGGGTGCGACATGCTGTCGCGCTATCCAGCCAGGTTCCGGATGTTCGCAAGATGATTTGCGTGGCCTCGGAGTGATGCGACGATCAGCGGCAAATGCAGTCGCAGACGCTGCGATCCGCCGGACGCAATTCCGTCCGGCGAACGTGGCCGCAACGAGCTCCGCCGAACGACTTATTCTGGCTTGGCCGGTGGATCCACAACGACGTGCTTGATCAGCTCACGTTTCCAAGTGTAAACCATGTGCAGTCGACCGTCCGCTGTTTGAATGATGGCTGGGTACGAGTACTCGCCGGGCTCGCTTTCGAGCGTTAACAACGGCTGCCAGTTTAGCGAATCATCGTTGGCAATCGCTAGGTTTAGCGGGGTTCGCCCTTGCGGCGTGTGATTGTAGATGAGAACGTGGCGACCATCGACGAGGGTCACACCGTCCAACCCCGAGTTGTTGTTTGGCAGTTCGATCATGTGCGGTGTCGACCACGTTTCGCCTTGGTCTGTACTGCGGCTCTCGGCAATCTTTCGCTGGCGGCAGCGCATGTAAGCGACGATCGTGCCGTCCTTCAAGTGGAACAGTGTTGGTTGAATTAGACCCAGTTCTTCGCCCGTGTTGATCGCCGCTGACTTGTGCCAGGTGGCCCCTTGGTCATCCGACCATTCGAAGTGGGCTCGCCAACCTTGATGCTCGGTACTGGAACCGGACAGCAGACGGCCGTTGGCCAGCAGGATCGGCTTGTTCTTGATAGGGCCCAAGATGCCATCCGGTAGTCGACGCGGCTCGGACCAAGTTTGTCCGTGATCCTTGGATTCAATCACCAAGCCCCACCACTCGCGCGGATTGGGTCCGACCTTGTAATACAACTGCAGAGCCCCACCCGGCACCTGAAACAGCACGGGGTTCCAACAGGGAAACCGCTTGACGTCGCCTGAGGTCTGATCGCCGTTGGCGACTTCGACCGGAGTGGTCCAGCCTGCCGCCGTGTGTCGCGAAACCCAAATGCCGACCGATGGATCGCCCTCTCGTTTGCCACCGAACCAAGCTGCCACCAACCCTTGCGGTGTCTCGTCGATGGTTGAGGCGTGGCAGGACGGAAACGGCGCCGACTCGTAAATGAACTCGGCCGTCTCCGCTTGTGCCGCTTCCGCGGCGGCAATTGGTGTCGCCGCGGCGATCAACGACGCGATTGCGAGGGCGGATAGCTTGTAGAACGATTTCAAGTGAAGATCCATGCGTGCGGTTTCCTTCGAGAGATGCTTGGGGCGGGCAGAGCTTGGCTAGCGCTGGCTGCGCAGTTGCGTCAACAGCCGACGCACCAATTGTAACGTCCAGAACAAGCCGCGTCAGTTCACGCTTAGCCCGAGACTTTCCAGGTAGGCTTGACGCTGTGCCGCCAGACCAAGCTCGGCAGTAATCGCTTGCCAACCGGTTGCAACGCGTTGCAGAGCCGCGTCCGCGCTGGATGAATCGCCCGTCGCATAAGCGTCGGCAACTTCTTGGCCAAGCAACTGTAGATATGCTTGCTGGCCCGGAATTCGTAGCAGAATCAACCCGGCTGACCGCTGTTGGTTCGCCAGCAGAATGTCAACATATTGTCGCGCTTGCGAGGCAAGTTGTGGGTTGAGCCACTGCTGCGCTTGCGGAGTTTGTGACTGGCGAAACAGCGTCGTGGCCACACTTCGGGTGGAGATGCGCTGCGATTCGTCTTTCCGCGTCAACCAGATCAGAAAGTCGCTGGCTGCTCGCGGGGAACGCGCGCGACGTGCGATCGAACCGATCCGTCCGGCGACACCGAACAATGGCACCGATTCCGTCACTCCGGAAGCGCGCGGTTGCCAGGCGCCGTCCGAGACGGAATACACCTCGGGAGAACCCGGCAGCAGGGCAAACTCGATTGCCACGCTGTCTGTATCTGCGTTGTCAGTTGACATGGCTGCGCTCGGCCAAGTAATCGCCATGGCACAACGACCGTGGAGCAACTCCGCCATCGTCGCTTCCGGGGAGCCGACCGCAGTTGGCGATTGATACGGCTTGCTCGCAATCAGTTCTTGCAGCGCACGAACAAACGGCGGCTGATCGATCCATGGTGTCATCGTGCTGAATTGAAACAGCGTCGAATACTGATTCGGGTGGCGTGCATAGGCTGCCGCTCGCGCCAAAACGAGCGGCGCAGCCCAGTTTTCCCCCAGCGGTTCGGCAGTCGGCCAGATTCGCGCCGCGCTGTCGGCGTTCATTTCTTTAAGCCGTGTTTGCAGCTCTGGCAACATGGCCTGATACTCGGTCCATGAAGAAGGCGGTTTCAGTTGCCATTGTTCGAACCAGTCTCGGCGATATGCCAGTAGCAGTTGCGGCGAGCCAAAACTGACGCCGTAAAGTTGATCGTTCCAACGCAGTTCGTGCCGACGCAGCCAAGGCAGCACGTCGTCCCAGTCGTAATCGCTGGCGGCTGTCAGTGCGTTGACATCGCCATCGCTAAGCGGCGATTCACCCATATCGTCAGGTGCTGGAAAGGGAATGATCTGGCGCGCCGCCACGAATTGCCCCAGCATTCTCGATGGATAAATCACGACATCCACGTCCAGCGTACCTGCGGCAACGTCCGCCGTGGTGAGTTCCTGGAGCTCGATCGGCTGCTGCGTCGCGCCTTGCCATTCCCGTTGGATAACTTGGGCCAGCGGATTGTCATCGATAACGCATACTCGCAGCGGTTGGTGCTCGCGCGGAGCTGTACTGGTGCTCGCCGCCGGATCCGACTTGGATCCAAAACAGCCAGCACAAAAGATCGTCGCAATCGCCACTAGGCCCCAGCGTTTCATCGGCGCTCTCCGGCAGCTCAATATATATCGCTCATCTATTCAGACTTAACGACATTCGCCCCGTCTGCCAAGAGGGAAGGGTGGCTGGCCCTGCTTTCCAGTAACCGGCGCCTCTCACCGTACCATCTATCTCTGACAGCATTTGAGTCGCCATTTAACAATGGCCTGCATGCGGTAGTTGCCCCTCCCGTCGATGGCTCATCGTACCACACAACTTTGCTGTCACCGACCGCGTCGCGCGCTGTCCCCCCTCCCGCAATCGGCGTTCAACTATCTTGTAGCGCGCAGTCCGGAGGGGGATTCAGGGGGCGGGCGACAGATACGGAGCGCAAACTCGCCGCAGCAGTCGCTTCCACGAGCGACCCTCTTGTTTGTTGGCTCTCACAGCGCAACGAATGGACGCAAATCTCCCCCAGCAGGCCATACTCATCGCGAATCGATTCGGCCCCGTCGCAGACGACTGGGATTGGAGGCTCAAGTGGTTCCCTCCCCCTGCCCCCTCCCGGCATTGCGCCACCTGATCTGGAGGCCATCGACGGGAGGGGGAACTGCCGCAGACAGGCCGCTGAATACTGCGAATCTCGATCTTGTCAGAGTTGTGTGGTACGGCGAGCCCCAACCCCCTCCCGAACTGCGCGGCTTGGTTGCCTTCCGATCGTCGCACCGCTAAAGTGGCTTGCGAATAGAGGAGCTAGAAGCTAGGTGCTAGATCATTGGCTAGCCCCTAGCACCTGACATCTAACCAAGCCATACACCCTTTAAAAGCCTTAGTTGACACGAACACATGAGTATCTTTCTCGGAATCGATATTGGCACCTCAGGGACAAAGACGCTGGCGGTAAATGAGCAGGGCGAGATTCTCGGCGAAGCGGCTGCATCGTATCCCGCCTCGCATCCCCAGCCACTCTGGAGCGAACAGGATCCGGAGGATTGGTGGCGAGCGACTGTCAAGACTGTGCGGGCGGTGGTGAAGCAGGCCAAGCTAAAGCCGGCTGACGTCAAAGCAATCGGGCTTTCCGGTCAGATGCATGGTTCGGTCTTCTTGGATAAGAATAACGAGGTGGTACGACCGGCGCTGCTTTGGAACGATCAACGGACCGCGGCGGAGTGTGACGAGATCGAACAGCGGGCCGGCGGTCGCCGCAAGCTCATTAAGCTGGTAGCCAATCCAGCCTTGACGGGGTTCACCGCGCCGAAGATTCTCTGGCTGCGCAATCATGAACCGAAGAACTTTGATCGGACCGTCAAGATCTTGCTGCCGAAGGACGATGTTCGGCGCCGCTTGACGGGCGAGTTCGCCACCGAAGTCAGTGATGCCAGCGGCATGTTGCTGTTGGACGTCGCGAAACGCGATTGGTCGAAGCCGCTACTGAGCAAGCTGGAGCTCGATCCTAGCTTGTTTGCAACATGTTACGAATCGGAACAAGTCACCGGTAAGCTCACGGCCGATGTCGCCAAGCTGTTGGGCTTGACCACCGATTGCGTTGTCGTTGGCGGAGCCGGCGATTGTGCGGCCAACGCGGTTGGCAACGGCATTGTGAAGAAGGGGCTGCTTGCCAGTTCACTGGGTACCTCAGGCGTCATGTTCGTGCACAGCGATGAAATGCAATTCGATCCCAACGGTCGCCTGCATACCTTCTGTCACGCGGTCCACGGCAAGTGGCACATGATGGGTGTCAGCCTTTCCGCCGCCGGATCACTCGAATGGTTCTGCCAGCAACTGTGCCAAGAGTTGATTGCCAAGAAGGGTGTTGATCCCTACGCCGTGCTCAACCAGGAAGCGAGTCACGTGCCGACGGGCAGCGAGGGCTTGTTCTTCTTGCCGTACTTGGCGGGTGAACGAACACCGCATGCCGATCCACTCGCACGCGGTTGCTTTGTGGGCCTAACGCTCAAGCATTCGCGCGGACACATGGCACGTTCGATTATGGAAGGCGTGGCTTACGCCTTGAATGACAGCCTCCAGATCATTCGCGAACTGGGTGTGCCCGTCAAGCAGATTCGCGTCGGTGGTGGTGGAGCCAAGAGCGACCTTTGGCGGCAGATCCAAGCGGATACGTTTGGCCAGAAGGTGCATCGCATCAATGCGGAACAGGGGCCGGCTTTCGGCGTCGCTTTACTGGCTGCCGTGGGCGCTGGTGCTTACAAGAACATTGAAGAAGCCTGTGCCGCGACGATTCATACGGTTGACGAAACTGCGATCGACAAAGCCGCCGCCAAGTATCACGCTCGCGCAGTACCAGTCTTCCAGCAGCTCTACAAATCACTCGCCAAAGATTTTCAGGCGATTGCCAATTTGGGATAGTAGGAACACGGCACGATGATTGCGGATTGCTGAATAAGGATTTTGGAAGTCTACACTCCGAATTCAAAACTCCACAATCATCATTCCTCAATCGGTACCTGCGATTCAACGGAATGAACCTACAAGCAGACAGTCTGAATCGGCGACAGTGGAGTGTCGCCGTATCGCAACACGCTGCGGTGTTGTACGTCGCCGCGATCGCACAGCGGGCGTTTTCTGATGAGCCACCTGCTGATGCACAGTCGAAGCCGCAAGTCTTGGCCGAGTTGGTACGGCTCAAACAGGATGCCCCCGATCATTACTTAATCGGCCAAAACATTGGCAGTAGTAACCATCAGATTCAGCGCGGCTATGATGCGTACTTCGCTAAGCTTTCCGAGTCGATCGGCAAGATGCCGGCCGTGCTCGCTGTCGATTACGGCTACGATCAGATTGGGCCGGGCATTGCAGCGACAAACGACCTGTTGATCGAACATGCTCGCCAGGGCGGTCTCGTCACGATCTCATTTCATCCGCCAAATCCGTGGCGTGGCACGACGTGCAATGACGTCAAAGCAGGCAGCGTCGACGTCCTGCTGCAACCGGGCACGGCCGCGAATCGCCGTTGGCTGGGCATGCTTGATCGCATCGCTGCTGGGCTCAAGCAATTGCAAGAGGCGGGAGTCTGCGTTCTCTTTCGACCACTGCATGAAATGAACGGTGACTGGTTTTGGTGGAGCCGTGACGAACGGCAGCAACCGTTGCCACGCGACACCTACATCCGACTCTGGCACCATCTGCATGATTACCTGAAAAAGGACTGTCAGCTAGACAACCTGTTGTGGGTCTACAGTCCGTCGGCCCGCTACGATGCCAATCAACTGTCACTTAGCGCCTACTATCCCGGCGATGATCGGGTCGACGTGGTTGGGCTCGACTATTACGGCGATCCCATGGAAGACTTGCTGCACGACTCCCTGGTCGAATTGGCCCGTTACTCGAAGCCACTCGCGATCTGCGAATTCGGCTTTTCAAATCGTGACTCACATCAGCACGACAATCTGCGCTTGGTGCGTGCGCTCAAACAACACGACGTGTCCGTGCAGTACGTCGTTTACTGGCACAGTTGGAAAACGACACGTGTCGCAATCATCGATCATCACAACGCCGATAGCTTGATGCGGCATCCGAATGTGGTCACGCGAAGTGAATATCGAATATCGAATGTTGAATGTTGAATGTTGAATGTTGAATGTTCGATAAGAGTTGACGTCAAGCGGCTTGCGTCATGAGCTGTTCGGTGGAGATGCGGAGCATGATGGGAGAGCTCAGTTGACGAGTAAACGCCGCCGCCGTCAGTTCACGCTCGTTCCGGTTTGCTTGGTGCTGGAGTTCCCGACAATTCGTCGCGTAGCGACAACATGACGGTAGGCCGGCGATTTATCGCCGGTAATCGCGGCCAGAGATGCAGGTTGCGTCGCGTAGCGACAGCATGAACTCGTTTACGATTCCGTTTCTCAGATGTCGCTACGCGACGCATGAGCCATT
>JAGQPK010000173.1 GCA_020426755.1 Planctomycetales bacterium | reverse complement strand
TGGCATTCAAGCCAAGTAGCACATCGAGCGTGATGACCGGTTGGCCTTGCAAACCGTTGGGGGGCCTGAGCAACTCATTGAAAGAGTGCATTGTTCGATTCAAGAACAGCGGGTTGCGGGTATGGGCCCTTCGTAGAATTCGCGACGAGAAAGCGATTCCACGTAATTGTCGAAATGCGAACTGGTACGAATCACTACCGCTCGACGACTACCACCGTATGGATGGCTACTTCCGGGACACGCAAATGCAACTTGCCTGCCGTGAATTCACTCACCACACTTTCTCCCTGGGGCTCAAGCGTCACCTGCTTGGGAGGCTTCGCCAAACGCACCGTGATCTCCAGCGGCCCTACGGCAGGTATGGAATCTTGGACCGAGACGGTACGATGAGGCCCCGACGTGTTGACGAGGTTGACCAGCAACTTGTCTCCCTGCTGCGCAACGCAAACGTCGACAGACTCCGATCCCGTCACAGTAACAAGCGGCTCCGGAAACAATTGGTCAACGAGTCCCTGCAAGACTTGTCGCAATGCGACTTGCTGATCCTGTCGATAGGACCGGCCGAACGAAAAGTAAGTGGCGGCGATCTGGCCTTTGCCCAGTCGCGTCACCGATGACGCAGGTGCCTGCCCCGCCTTGTCGTCACTGATGATGAGTGTTCCGATGGCGCGTGCGTCTCCATGCAGTTCGACGCGCTGACCTTCATCCGTTAGCGTCGCGTGACGCTCGTCGAACGTGATATCAAGTGGCTGCGTTACCGTAGGCCCGTCATCTATCGTCGCCTGCAAATCGTCCGCGAACAGCGCAGCCGAACGCGGACCGATGAGTAACAAGCTGCCCCCCGCGGATACGTACTTACGCAGTTCATCCTTAAATGGCGTCTCCAGAAACGTCCACTCTGGCACCACGATCAAGGGGTACTGTGACATTCGGCCTGTGAGCTGATGTTCGGTTAGCACTTCGACTGAGTGCTGGTTCTCGAGCAACGCCTGCAACACGCCGTCGATCCGCTGGTTGTTACGTGAAAAGAGCCCGTTGATTTCTCGGTAGTGACTCGCCGTAGAAAACAGCAGTGCCACTTGCGGTACAGGCAACGCGTGATGGCAGAGTGTCTGTCGTTCGCGGCAGAACATCGCGACCTCGGCCATCACCGGCATCTGCTCGTCATAAATCGACCCATCACGTTTTTGGCGAAAGTACGCCTGGAAACCGCCACCGAGCGCCACAACTACGGCGGCTTCACGTTTCAACTGATCGCTCGTCTTTTGTCGGTAGTCGGGTTGCGTACTGAAACTCCACGCCATCAAATCCCAAGGCTTGCCTTGTCGCACGAGCAACCGCCCCGACAAGCGCGCTGAGTTGACGCTGTCTTGTGGCGAGTAATCTCCCGAGAGAAAATCCACCGCTGCACTCACGGGTTCCGGCATGTGATCGGTGAATGCCCAATTGCTGCACATTTGAAAATCCGGATTCGTTTGCTTCACTTGGCCAATGTAGTTACGCAGATACTTGCGAAACGCCTCGCGATTGAATTCAAGAAACTCAAACCAGTGCGCATCGCCTGGACCGCGCGGCACATCGTGAATGCCGGTCGTCGCGCGAAACGCCTCCAGCGCAGCATCGCCGTAGTCGGGCACGGATGCCCAGCACTCGCCGTCGACCCACACGCCGTCAACGCCGTAAACCGTCGCCAGCTCACGGAGTTGAGGGATCAAAAGTTCTCTGGCATACGGGCTGTAGAACGACGTGGCATTGGGATTGCCATTGCCGTTTGCATCGCGGGCTGCCCATTCAGGGTGGTCGGCAATCGCCTTCGAGTCCCAAACGCCCGAGTAATGCAGATAGAGTGAAACACCGCGCCGCGCTGTCACCTCACGCCACACACGCAGCGGATCACCAACGAACCCGGGCACTGGATTACCAACACGCGTCGGATAGCTCGAATACCCCGGGTGTCCTTTGCAGTCAATTTGAAGGTAATCGGGATGAACTAGCTCGATAATGTTCTCGATCATGGCGGGCGTTGTCTGCTTGCCCACTTCAATACAATCCGGCCCGGCATGAAAATCAAAGTGGATGCCCAGAAAGCTGTCCGCACGTTTCAGTCGTGGCGGATCAGCCGCACGTGTAGCGGGCGACAGCATGAAAATCGCCAACAGAGCGAGACACACCGACGTTGGCCAGTGACGTGATGGGGGCAACTTGATCATGGTTCAATCTCAGCGGCAGGAGAGACGTGCTGAATTCGGTAGGAGGCAATCGTGACAAACTGATCACGCAATCGCTGCCCACATGATAATCGAATCACAGCTTGAACACTCAGGGTCGAATCGTCGCAGCGTGATTGCTCTCAACCCACCTCCTTCATGTTGTTTGCTGTTGATTCGACAGCTAAACTGTCAAGATCCCACCGTCATACCATCGTCTTGATACGCCCGCCCGAGATCCATACGGTTCCTCGAGGATGACTCAATGCAGTTAGCACTCTTTAGCGCGTTCGCTCGTTTCGTGACGCGCCATCGTTTTTCGTGGCAGCGAGTTCTTTGGTCAGTTGCCATTTTGGCGCGAATGCACGCGAACTGTGTGGCGGAAGACGAGCCACTTCCGACGACCGATTCGACCTTTCAAGACATCGTATCGCCGTTTCTCAATCGCTATTGTGTTGCCTGTCACAATACGGACGAGCCCACTTCCGGCGTTCGCTTGGATCATTTGACAGGCGAGTTTGCTGACGAACAGTTGCGATTCTGGGAAGGCACGCAGCGTCAATTGTCGAAGCGATCAATGCCTCCCAAAGACGAGCCACAGCCAACGTCGGCCGAGCGTCAACGCGTCATCGCCTACATTGAAGCACAACTCGCGGTTGCCCGTCGTCGTCCTGCACCCAAGAACGGTCAAATCCGTCGCCTAACCGTAGCGCAATATCGGAACACGCTTCGCGAACTCTTGCTGCTCGACGAGGATTTCACCGAAACCTTCCCCGCTGATGCAGTTTCGCGTGATGGTTTTGTCAACACCGTGGAAACATTGTCGTTGTCCCCGCGTCATCTCGAGACATTCCTACACACGGCTGTGCGTGCCATTGATGCTGCGGTCGTAGATACAAACACACCACCGACTATCGAGTGCTTTCAGGTCGATTTTGGACGGACGATTAATACCACACCTTGCCCGGATAAGTTGATACTCGGCGCGAACAGTCATCTGTTAGACAATCGCGATTTCGTTGTTGATCAGCCTAAGTTAGAGAAGCCATTTTTATTTCAGCCGTTTCAATTGCGGACGCACTATCGCTTTATTGAGGGATACAGAGGCAATGACACGGTGCGCGGCTGGCGAGAATTTGACAGCATTTATCATGCTGTTTACGCCTGCATGCGAGGATCAGAAGGTTATCCCAAAGGTCTCGCCTACCAAACTGTGCCGCAAGGTCTTCTGCTGCGCCCTGCAATTCCGAGTGCGGAGCTGTTCCAAATCGAAAGCACTTATGGCCCAAAGGCAAACTTCAAGATTTCGGTCCGTGAATTGCCCGATGAAGGTGAGTTTCGCGTCACCGTGACGGCTGCTAAGTATGACGATGGTCTCTTGCTTGATGACGCGATCCTGTCACGTACCGCCGAAGTACGAAACTCAGATCCAGTCATCGTCTCGGGACGTGACATCGGCTCGTCAGCGACCGTCAAGTTGCCCACGGCCGGCATCTATCGCATTGATCTAATCCGCTCGCAAACAATTGCAGACCCTCCGCCAGAACTTGATGTGCAGCTATTCCTCGCGAAACGAGAATTCTCCAGTCGATCGCGTTCGACTGAGTTTCTGGTCGTGCGATTAGCCGAGGGTGATCTCACGTATCGCGTCGAGGTAAATGAACGCGACTCGCTAGAGCGCGTCGACTTTGTCTTGCTCGACGACGCTGCTTTGCTTGCGCAAGAGTTCGCTCGCTTCGAACGTCGTGCACCGCTGCTTGGCGTACATCTTGGCTTGCGGCGTGACTGCGGCAGTACGCTAACGCCAGTGGGTTCACCGCAGAGAGTCGATAATCTCGAGTGGGCAGAGTTCGTCTTCCAGGGAGCCATTCGCGACTACCCCAGTCCCGATGTGGAAGCCGACAATGTCAACTATCTAGCTGGCCTGCGCGAGATCGGAGTGCGCAGCGAGTACACAGATGGTCGTGATATGCCACGGCTCGCAATTCGGTCCGTTCGATTCGAAGGCCCCTTCTTCCCGACTTGGCCACCTCCATCTCATCAACAGATCTTTGGCGATTCGACGGACGAGGCGGAGCAGAACGCGGACGAGCTGCAGCGAGCCGCTGCGATTCTGGAACGTTTTGCCTCACGGGCGTTTCGCCGCCCGACGACAGCGTCAGAACTCACCATGCTAAAACGCATCTATGTTGATGCGCGAAACGAGGGCGCTACGTTTTCGGACGCGATCAAGAACGGACTCGTTTTCACACTTACGTCGCCCCAGTTCCTATTCCTGATCGAGAATAGCGCGACACCGGCAGCAGAACCCTTAGACGACTATGAACTGGCTGCGAAACTCGCCTACTTTCTCTGGAATGGACCGCCCGATTCGGAGTTAACTGCCTGCGCTACTGCGGGCACGCTACGTGCGTCGTTGGATGAACAACTAGAGCGTATGATCGCTGACGATCGCTTCAGCCGCTGCATGCAGACATTTACCCGCCAGTGGCTGAATCTCGAAAAGTTCGCAGTGCTTGAGCCCGACCGCGATCGCTTTCCTCAGCTTACTCGCGACGCGCGTCATGAACTGGAGAATGAACCTGGCGAGTTCCTGCAGTATTTGATCCGCGAGAACCTACCTGTAAGCTCGCTGCTGGATTCGTCGTTCGTGGTTGCCAACGAAGTGGTCGCCGACTACTACGGTCTGGGAGATCTGAGCGAATCTGGATTTCAGTTCAAGCCGCTCACGCATCAACGCGAAGACCTGGGAGGAGTACTGACGCAAGCAGCAATCCTAGCCGGATTGTCCGACGGTCGCGAACCCAATCCAGTGAAACGTGGTGCCTGGTTCGCGCGGAAGATTATCGCGGAGCCCCCCGACGATCCGCCGCCGAACGTGCCCGCGTTGTCGGAAGATCTGCGTGACTTACCGCTGCGAGTCCGTTTGGAACGTCATCGCAACCAGACAGGCTGTGCACAGTGCCATGCCAAGATTGACCCGTGGGGAATTGCTTTCGAACAGTACAGCGCCGCCGGTCGTTGGCGGACAGACACAGTGGATGCCCACACGCGTCTGCCGGACCAAACGGAGGTCAACGGCATGCTCGAATTCAAACAGCATTTGATCAAAGACCGCCTGGATCAAGTGACGTTCAGCTTTCTCAAGCATCTGACGACATACGCCAGCGGTCGCAAATTGCACTTCAGCGAGCTTGAATCGTTGCGTGACCAGCAGTTAAACTTGCGTGACCGCGGGTACCCGATGCGTGACCTACTGCGTTCGGTTATTCTCAGCCCACCGTTTATGGAGAAGTGATCGCCATGCTGCGTCGAATTGATCGCCGTGCTTTCTTACAAGGAATTGGCGGCGCGACCTTGGCACTGCCAGTGCTGGAGGCAATGGGAGACGACGTGTTGGTGGACATCCCCAGAAGGTTCTGTGCGCTCTACACTGCCAACGGTATGTCACTACCTCGGCCAGAGCACGAGATTGATGAATGGAGCTGGTTTCCGCGGGGCGAAGTCGATGGCCAGTTTACATTTGGCAAGTCGACGGAACCGCTGACTGACTTTCGCAACGCGGTTAGTTTCCTGGGAGGTCTGCATCACCCCAACGGCGTCAAGTCGGATCCGCATGTCTGTTCTGATATGTGGCTGACTGGAGCGCCGCTGCACAATCCTCTACCGGGCACTTACAATTCGGTTGGCGTCGACCAAGTAATCGCCGCGCATACCAAAGCACGCTGTCGTCAGGCGTCGCTCGTTCTGTCCATTGATGCTGGCACCGGGTTCCTGTCGCGAACCGGCACGATCTCGTACGGTCTCGACGGCCGGCCGATCCCCGCCGAGAATAATCCGCGACATGTCTTCAACCGCTTGTTTCGCGTCGATGGTAACACAACGAACGCCGACAAAGCGTCATTGGCTCGCAACATGAAACTTGTGGACGCAGTTCTCGAAAACGCGCGCGATTTGCAGCGTCAACTGGGCAACTCGGATCGCGATCGCATGGATCAGTATCTCACTTCACTCAGCGATGTCGAAGCGCAGCTAGATACGGCGGAGCGCTGGAGTGAAGTGCCGCTCAAGTCCCAAGATTACTCTCACCTGAATCTTGAGGCAACGAACGAAGGCGATCCCGCCGAGTATTACCGCAACATGTTCGATCTGATTGCCTTGGCCTTCGACGCCGACATCACGCGCAGTGTGACATTCATGCTGAATCGCGAAGACGGCATGGGCATCAGCGATACCTTTCCGCTCAAGCTCGGCCTAACGAGAACTCACCACAATCTTTCACACGCCGGCGATAAGGACGGACAGCTTGAGTTTGCGAAGTATGACCGCTTTCTCTGTGAGCAACTGGCCCATTTTCTACGTCGCTTGACCGAATATCGAGATCGCAACGGCGCCGTGCTCGACAATACCATCGTGCTCTTCGGAAGCGGCGCCAGCACGACTCACAATCCGCGCAATCTACCCACGATGTTGGCAGGCGGCACCAACCTGGGCCTCACGCATGGTCAGTACTGGCGTGGTGACGACGCCCGCTTGTCGAACATGTACTTGAGCGTCTTACATGCCTTGGGCATTGAACAAGCAAGTTTTTCGGATAGCACGAGCACTTTGTCGTGTCCGATCTTTGCGTCGTAAGGCCTAGGCCCGTTCGTCGTACTCGTACTCAGTGAAGTGGTACTCGTACTCGTTCTAGAATCCAACGCCCCGCTGCTGCCACAGATCGAGTACGAGTACGAGTGTTAACCGAAAGGCATTGGCCGCGGTTCTCTGCGCCGCATGACTCAGCGCCAAGACCAACGGATGCGAGAAGCGTTGCGGCAACCAAAATATCTGCGACGCGTCCAGCGCCCGCCCGTTCGTCGTACTCGTACTCAGTGAAGCGGTACTCGTACTCGTTCTCGAATCCAACGCCCCGCTGCTACCACAAATCGAGTACGAGTATAAGTACGAGGACGAGTAAGAGTACGAGTAAGAGTACGAGAGTTCGCCGCGGTTCTGAATTGGGATCATCTTGCCATCGATCTTAATGCTCGCGAGTTTGGACATCGCTTGTCCGCATCGTTGCCGGAACCGAAAGCAAATTGGCGAACAGCCGATACGCTCCCGGGACGCCATGAGGTAGCTGGCGATACCACGCGTAAGCACTGTAAACGTAGACGCCGCTGCCATAGCGTGCGACAAGCATGCCGCCTTGCTGCGGTGCCTGGCCCGCGTCATGCGTCTCCAAGAGGGGCGTGTAGCGGTCGTCCCACGTCGTCCAGAATTTCGATCCGCGTTGCTCGAACCAACCTTGAAAGTCGTCCGCAGTGATTTTGTTTGGAGTTGTCAGTAGTGGATGATCTGGTTGAAGCAACTGCACCGTCGCATCTTCTTCACTGACTTCTTCCGGGAAGCGGCCCATTTGATACGGATAAGGCCCGAAGTTATGGTCGAACTCTGGCGTTTGATACTGGATGATCAACACTCCACCATGCTTGACATACTCAAGCAATCTTGCGTTGTGAGCGCGGATGTCTTGGCGCACCGCATAAGCGCGACATCCCACTAGAATCACATCGTAGACCGAAAGATCTGCGCCCGCTAAATCAGCTGACGATAGCATCGTCGGCGTCACGCCCAAGGGCGCGAGCGACTCGGCGACGTCATCGCCCGATCCTGCGAGATAGGCCACGCGTGGCGTACCCAGGAGTTCGACGTCAACAACCTGCACCTTGTGAGTCGCCGGTTTATAGATATTGACGCGTCCTAGATCTCGGGCAACCACGGTGGTAAATCCCGCCTGAAATTGTTCGCCCTGCGATTCAGCAATCGCCGTCAATGCATAGGGTTGATTGGAGACGGCAGCGGGGATTTGAACTTGAAACACGACTGTCGCTTCGTCGCCTTCACGCTCGAATTCGATCGACTTTCGCGCAGGCTCACAGGTCCATCCTGGCGGCAATTGCAGCTTTACGTCGGCAACCGTCCGATCCTTGCATGAACTGCGCAGGTTCACAGGCACGCTGTATGCTGATTTTCCCTGCGGCACGATGCCCGCGTCACGCGGGAAGCGAAGACAAATGGCAGGGACGACGGTGAGTGGGTACTGGACGAGCCCGTATTCCGGATGCGTAATTCGCGTTTGCACAACGGCCGTAAGTTCAATTCGTTGTCCTTCAATGACGATTGGCACTGAAACTTGAAATGGCGCCGGCGGCAATGGACGTTGCTCACCGTCTGGCCGAGTCTCGTACATTGGCTGAGTGAGGTTCTCGCGCGACCAGTGTGGCACGGTGGGAGGCGCCGTGACTTGCCACTCATCGACGGTCCATTCTTGGACGCTCCCCGCGCCAATTTGCTTCGCACCGGATTCAGCAGGAATCTGAACGACGCCAGCCTGGTTTACGGCGAAGCCAGTCGTTTCGATGAAAAGCTCGCTCGGATTGGACAAGCGAATGTGTAGCTGCAGCGTGTCGCCGATCACGGCGTGACTGACTTCCGGATGTTGCGTCGACGTCACCCAAGCAGAGAGATCGAGTCCGGCCAGCGCGATGATTGCATTCTGAATCTTACGATCGATGCGCTTCAAA
>JAGQPK010000172.1 GCA_020426755.1 Planctomycetales bacterium | reverse complement strand
CCATGCAGATGCGCGGGGCTGCGATGACAGGAATGTGACATGGCGTTGGCGAACAGGGAACATAAGTCTGCCGATCGATTGCGATTGTTCATCGCGACATTCGTACTGGCGATCGGTCTACCATTGTTGGCGCATGCCGATGGTGGGAAGGTTCAATTGACCCAAGACATCGACGGACGGCGCATCACCATGTTCACGTCACCAACACCGTTGGCGGTGGGGCCCGTGGACGTCAGTTTCTTGCTGCAAGAGGCCATTAATCGGAGCGTCATTTACCCTGCGACGATCACGGTTCGTTGTGATCATGTGGTAACAGGAACTACGGTCACGGCGATTGCAAGCCGGGCGAATGCAAGCAACAAGCTGTTACAATCTGCCAAGTTCGTTTTGCCCGCCGCAGGGCAATGGAACGTCTCGGTCAAGATCGAGACACCAGAGGCCGAGGGCGTCCGTGTCAGCCGCTTGTCCGTTCCTCTAGTTGCCTCAGATGTCGCCGTCTCATTGCCCTGGATAGCCGTTCCAATTGCGGCCCCATTTGCCTTAATCGGTTTGATGCTGCTCCGGGACCATATCCGTCGCACGTCCTAACCGGTTGCGAACCTTGAGTCCGATGCAGGTCGGGGTGCAAAGTTGGGTCGGCCAATCGTTTCGACGAGACCTAGGAATCTCGCCGCAGCTTGATGCGAGTCGTGCAGATTACGAATAGCAGGGCAACTAGATGACAAGCATAACGCGATGTTTGCTGATCCCCGTTCCAACGGGCATTCGACGGATGCATGCTTTGTGGCGCGAGAAACGACGTGACAAGACCGCTCAAATACCGCCAGTTTTCACGCAAGCTTGCAGACGTCTTGAATTCCCTCAAGCAAAGCCAACCACACACGAGGGTCGCGATATCTACGTTCCAGTTCACACGCCTTGCGGATCTGCGTCAACGCCGCCGACGTGTCATGCGGCAATAGTTCAATCGCCCGCTTCGCTGCCAGTTCGGCACTTTGTGCGTCGACTTCGACGCGTTGGAGCCAATCCGCTGCCTCTTGCCAACCGGTCGATTCGCTGCCCGTGGTTGCGTTCGCCATCATTTTCGCCTGTCGGGCGGTCAACCCCTTGAGATTAAGACACATGGCGCCGAATTGAGTTGTCCAATCGCAGCCGCCCCAGTTTCCCGATTGCTCACGAAAGATCTGGACGGCTCGATTCACGGCGTCGTCGTACTGACGGGATAGTCTGACCACGGGAACAACCACCAAGGCATACACGGAGATGAAGCAAGAGACGACTGTGTGTAGGACCCTGATTGCAACCAGCGCGCCGAAAGTCACGCATCTGGCCTACACTTTCGAGCCGGGCTATAATCGCGGCAAGAGGGTGGACAAGGCAAGCAATGCGGCTGAATGGCGCTACAGACTGGCGATCTGGCCACGAGGCATGGCAGTTGCATTAATCTCCGCAGCCCTTGGTGATCTACTCTGCTGCGTCCCCTAGATTGGCCCGCTGTCATGTCCTACACGAAACGCAATCTCACGCTGCCATTGGCGATCTCAATTGCGTTTCTGGCCGTCACGATTTTCGGCATCGTCACGTTTCACAACACCGATGTGGTTCGCGAGAACGAACGACAGATTGCTCATTCCTTCAGAATTCGCGAAACGACCCGAGAACTCCTGTCGTCCATGAAGGACATGGAGACGGGTCAACGCGGTTTCTTGATCACCGGTAACGAAGGTTACTTGGATTCCTATTATCTTGGTTTGACCGAGGTAGACCAAGCATTCGACCGCTTGCGAGAACTTACCAACGGTCGGGCGACACAACAGGCGAATATCGACCAGCTGGAGAAACTCAACAACGATCGCAAGGCGTACCTTACCGAGACGATCGAATTGCGTCGCAAGGCGAATGGCCCGACAGTTTCCGAGAACATCCTTGCGCTGATGTCGTCGGGGCGAGGAAAAGAGACAATGGACGCGACTCGCCAGATCGTCGCCAATATCTTGACGGAGCAAAAACATCTGCTCGCACGGCAAGAGTCGGTTGCCGACGAGAGTGCCTGGTCGTCCAGGTTATTGATCGTCGCCGGCAACGTACTTTCACTGGGACTGCTTCTGACCGCGGGTGTCGTCGCCCATCTGGATCGCAAGCAACGCGACAATGCTGAGCAGCAGATGCGGGCCAAGCAGTCAGAGCTGGAAGCGATTATTAATTCTTCCCACGACGGTGTCGTCACCTTTGGGCGAGATCTCAGGGTCCGCTTGATGAATCCGGCGGCTGCCGCGATCTTTCGTGTCGCTGCTGAGTCGGTCGTAGGGAAGAGCGTACTTGCCCTTTGCCCGTCGACAACAACGTGTGACGGTGGCAAAGCGTTGCACGATTTCTTGTCCTCAAGCATGCAGGTAGCCACCTTCACAGAGGCCAAGGGAAAGCGGACCGATGGTCAAGAGTTCCCCTTCACAGGCGTGATGACGAAGACAGTCGCAGACGACGAATTCGTGACTTGGATGATTCACGATCTAAGCGAATCGAAGGCCAACCAGGTCAAGATTCGCGAGCAGGCGGCGATCCTCGATCGCGTACGCGACGCCATCCTGGTCTGCGACATGCAAGGGCGCATTCTGTATTGGAATGGAGGGTCGCAAAGGCTATTCGGTTACGCGCCCGAAGATGCCGTCGATCGCAACGTAGGGGAGCTCCTGTTTACCGATACACCGGATTTCTGGGAGCAAGGCCAAATCGCTCTGTTGGAAAAGGATGAGTATTCAACCGAGGTAACTCATCGAAAAGACGATGGAACAATGATGACGCTCGAACATCGCCGTTCGCTCATCCGGGACGAACACGACATGCCTTCCGCGCAAATGGTCTTGAATATCGACGTCTCGGAGCGCAAGAAAGATGAGCTGCGAGATCGTCGCTCGCAGCGGCTCATCAGCATCGGTACGCTCTCCGGTGGAATTGCCCACGATTTGAATAACGTCCTGACACCGATTTTAATGAGTGCCAAACTTATCAAACGCGCAGGGAGCGATCATCAGCGACTGGCAGACACGATCGTGACCAGCGCCGCTCGGGGCGGACAGATGATTAAGAAGCTGCTGGCCTTTGCCGGCGGCGAAGATGGACCTCGCGAGAAAATTAACTTCGCCGACATCTTGGCTGAGGCGGAGGCCATCCTGCGACACACACTGCCCAAGACGATCAAATTGCGTGTCGAACATAGCGACGATTTGCCGCTCATCCTCGGCAACGCCACTGAGCTGTCGCAAATCGTGATGAATCTCTCCATCAATGCGCGAGATGCCATGCCTGACGGGGGACGCCTAGATCTCGTGGCAGAACGGTTTTATGTCGACCCGTCACGGGCCAGCCGCAGTGATATATTGACGGTCGGTCCCCATGTGTTGCTGAAGGTCTGCGATACCGGTGAAGGCATTGACAAGGATATAATCACGCAGATCTTCGACCCATTTTTCACGACGAAAGAACAGGGCAAGGGAACGGGATTGGGACTTGCGACATCACTTGGCATCATCCGTTCGCACGGGGGCGACATTGATGTTTACAGTGAACTTGGTGTCGGCACCACGTTCTCGGTGTATTTGCCCTGTGTGTCCTCGCGTGTCCAGCCCAAAGCGACACAACGTACTTTCGACGTACCGGAGGGGCACTCCGAATCGATCCTCCTGATTGATGACGAACCATTGATTCTTGATACCGTTGCAGAAACTTTGCGAGCACACGGTTATCGCGTCCAAACAGCTTCCAGTGGCGACGCAGCCGTCGAAATCTACCGCGGTAGCGGGCAGCCGTTTGATCTCGTCATTCTTGATATGATGATGCCTGGAATCGACGGACTGGAAGTCAAGAATTTGCTGCGCGCAGACAACCCGAAGCTGCGGATCATTGCCAGTAGCGGTCTTCGACGTCCGGGCAGCGATGGGAGCCGCCTTGACGACTTCGATGCGTTCATCCCGAAACCGTATTCCGACGATCAATTGTTGCAAGCCGTACATAACACCCTGCAAAGCGATAGGCGCATGCCGTGACTCGACTGCTAGTCATCGACGACGAACCGCTAATTCTGGAAACGATCGCCATGGCGTTTCCTAACGATGACGTCATCCAATGCGAAACGGGACAAGCGGGCATCGACGCCTTTCTTAGTGCGGTTCCTGATGTCGTGCTTTGTGACATCCGGCTGCCCGAAATGTCAGGAATGGAGATTTTTGAAAAACTCCATCGCATCGATCCGAAGGTGCCCATCGTGCTGATGACGGGACAGGGAACGGCAGGAACGGCGATCGAAGCGATGCAACGGGGCGCGTTCGAGTATGTGCTCAAACCACTCGATCCCGACACGCTGATTCCCCTGATCGAGACGGCTGCGGAGACCAGCCGCATGACTCGCGTGCCTGCCGTCATTCCCACGGGAAACGCTGGCCCCGGGCCGGGGGACGGCGAATCAGATTTGCTGATCGGATCCTGTCCGGCTATGCAAGAAGTCTATCGTTCGATCGGACGGGTGACGCGCCAAGACGTCACGGTGTTGATACTGGGCGAAAGTGGCACAGGTAAGGAAGTGATCGCGCGAGCGATCTATCAATACAGCAATCGGTCAGACGGAAGGTTTCTTCCGATGAACTGCGCGGCAATCCCGGAGCAGTTGCTCGAGAGCGAACTCTTCGGCCACGAAAAAGGTGCGTTCACAGGGGCGGATCGGAAGCGAGTGGGCAAGTTTGAGCTGTGCAATGACGGCACACTCTTCTTGGACGAGATCGGTGACATGACGCCATTGATGCAGACAAAAATTCTCCGCGTGCTGCAAGACCAAACGTTTGAACGCCTGGGCGGAAGCACCACGATCCACACGAACGCGCGGTTGATTGCTGCGACGAACGTCGACCTCGAACAAGCAATGGTCGACAATCGCTTTCGCAGTGACCTCTTCTACCGATTGAACGTGTACACAATCAAGTTGCCGCCACTTCGAGAGCGTGGCGATGATATCGGCGAATTGGCGGACTACTTTGCCAAACGATTTGCGCAGGAAAGCGGCAAGGAGTTCGTCGGTTTCGCCCCCGAAGCAGTGGAGTTGTTGATGCGATACGATTGGCCGGGGAACGTGAGAGAATTGCAGAGTGCCGTCAAGCACGCGCTGCTTCAGGCGACCGGGCCCGTGATTGTTCCAGCGTTTCTGCCCGATCCAATTCGCGATTTGCCGGCGACTGCCACAGCAGCTACGGAAGCCACTTCTGAACCCAGCAGCGCCAGCGACTTTGCGGCACTGACTCGAGAGCGACTGGAAGCCGGTTGTGATGATATCCATCGAGAGCTGATCAGCATGGCCGAGCGTCAGATCTTCGCCGCCGTCTTAAAGTACACCGACGGCAATCTCACCCAGGCGGCGAAACGCTTGGGGATCACACGTACGACGTTGCGGAGCCGATTGGAATCCCTGCAGATGTCGATCGAGCGGCAAGCATCCGTTCGTGAAGAATAGGCGATCTCTCACCGCCACCAGAACTTGACCGCCTCGGCCAGAATTCGATCGCCCGTATTTGTTCGGCAACTGGGCATCTACGCCATCATCAATCGCAACACCGCCGAAACTCGGCGCGAGCTTGGTCAACTTGGGCTTTCGATAGGAGGAAAGAACGCGACAACACGTATCACTCTACGAGTTTATCTTGCGGCACAACTCTTGCTCCAGTGTCAGTCTCAGCAGATAGAATCCGTCGACTGTCAGCGCAATCCTGAGTCGTCCATGCGGATCAGCACACCGAGCGCGCCAGATGACAACTTCATCGTCGGCGAAGGTACAAGCCAGTACATGCCGTAAGGTCATCGGAGACATCTCTCATGCCAAGGAACCGACGTGAGAAAGTCAGCAGTCTAGACCAGAACGATAAGCAGTCACTCCGCGCACCGCAGGTCGAGTTGGTCAAGCTGCAGAACGAGATGATTCGATCGATCGCCAAGATCCTGGTTCTTTTCGAAGGTCGTGACACGGCTGGTAAGGATAGGCAAGTGGCTCGGTTGAACGCAATCAAGAACATGCTGTCGCGGTTGGACTACAAAGACAAAGACGAATCCCTTGTCTGCCCCGATCCGAACGTGGTATTCCCATTCGAGCAGGTGTGCTTGACCAACGGGATGATCTCACTGTGAGAGGGGAGCGAATATGGAACTCCTGTCTGTCGAGAAACTGAGCATTCTGGTCGGCTTGTCATTCTTTCTTGGATTGTCCTTCGAGGGGTTCTATTGGAACTCAGCGTGTAGTCGGCCCGGCGGTATCCGTACCTTTCCGCTGATCTCATTGTGTGGCGCGATTCTTTATGCGCTCGAGCCGAAATATGCGGTTGCGTTTTGCGTTGGTTTGATCGTTCTGGGCGTCTGGCTTTATCCTTATTACCGAGCGGAAGTCGCGCGGGAAGGACCAACCGACGGAAACGCCGATGGCATCATGGTTCCCTTGTGCAACGTCGTGGCTTACTTGCTCGGTCCCGTCGCGCTGCTTCAGCCGCCATGGTTCGCGATCGGGTTGACGGTCGCTGCCGTACTATTGCTACGTGCCCGCGATCAGTTGCACAGCTTGGCGCAGAAGATTCCCGGTCAGGAGATCATTACCCTGGCTCAGTTCCTTGTCCTGGCCGGTGTCGTGCTGCCCTTGCTGCCCAACCAACCCGTAACGAAGCTCACGGCGATCACGCCGTTTCAGGTCTGGCTGGCCGTGGTCGTGGTATCTTCGCTTTCCTACGGCAGCTATCTGTTGCACAAGCTGTTGCCAGCGGAAGGAAGTCTGTTTCTAACTTCGGTACTAGGCGGCTTGTATTCCTCGACGGCGACGAGCGTGGTGCTCGCCCGTCGACTGAAGCAAGACCCTGCCAATCGTCATGAATTCCAGTCAGGCATCGTCCTGGCGACGGCGCAAATGTATCTACGGTTGGGCGCGGTCGTGGCCATCTTCAATCTACCGCTGGCACTACGGCTGTCGTTGCCGCTGACAATGTTGGCAGCGGCAGGCGGCTGCCTGGCGACGGCTTGTCTATGGTTTGGCAGGCGAGTCGAACAGGGCGAACACGCGGCGGGACCGCCGCCGGGAAACCCGCTTGAGTTGACGGCCGCATTGATCTTCGCCGTGTTGTTTGTCGGGGTTTCAGCCGCATCGACGTGGGTCAAGCAACAATTCGGCCACGCCGGTATCTACTGGCTGGCCGCAATTGTCGGCGTGACTGACATCGATCCGTTCGTGTTAAGCGTTGCCCAAGGCGGTGTAGCAGGACTTGATCAGTCCGCCACGGCAATTGCCATCCTGATCGCTGCTTCTTCCAACAATGCACTGAAGGCAATTTACTCCATTGTCTTCGCCGGCTGGCAGCGCTCAATGGGAGTTGTCGCAGCGCTGCTGGCGCTGACGGTGCTGGGTGGCGGCGTGGCCGCGTGGCTAGCAAGCACGTAACGAACCGACTCGCAATACTTGACATGCTCTCGGCTGACGTTGATCGTCTGCTCATTTCAGATTTCGAGTCTCCGCCCCAGTTCCACAACCTGATCGGGCGGGATGCGGAAGTAGGTGCTGGCGTCGTAAGAGTTGTGCATGAGCCAGGCAAAGAGCCGCTTGTGCCATGCGGTGTAACGCGGCCGATCAGCGAGTTGTAGGGTCAGCCGACCAAGAAAGAACGACGTATCGGTGCTTGTAAAGTCCACGTCGTGTTGAAGACATTGTTGCATCAAGTTCGGCACGTTGGGAGTTTGCTTGAAACCCGTGTGAGCGACGATACGATAGATGTGCTCGCCCAGATGAGTCACTTCGATCCGGTCGTCGAGCTTCACCCAGGGAACATCCTCGGTGAGAATCGTCAGTAGTGCGACCGGTTTGTGCAGCACGCGGTTGTGCCGCAAGTTGGTCGTCAGGGTTTCGGGAACATGATCGAGATTAGCCGTCAAATAGACGGCCGGTATATCAACACGAAGAGGCGGCGTCAGACGGACGTCGGCCAGAAAATCGTCGCTCGAACGCGTGCCTGCGGCGAGCCGTTGTTGCACGACTGCACGACCGCGTTGCCAGACAATCATCACGACGTAGGTCGCGGCTCCGAGCAACAACGGTAACCAGCCACCTTCCAGCACCTTCACCAGGTTGGCCCCGAAAAAGATAAGATCGATCGTCAAAAAGAAACCGACGATCGGTATCGCCCACGTTCGCGGCCACTTCCACCGCCTGCGCATGACAACGTACAGGAGCACGGCGGTGATGACCATCGTGGTCGTGATCGCCATACCGTATGCCGCTGCCAAATGCTCCGACGATTGAAAAGCCAGCACGCACCCTACCACGGCGACAAATAGCAACCAGTTGACGATCGGCACATAGACCTGGCCGCGTTCGTCCTTGGAGGTGTGAATGATACTTAGCCGCGGGAAGTAGCCGAGTTGCACGGCTTGTACGCTGAGCGAAAACGCTCCGGAGATGACGGCCTGCGACGCAATCACGGTGGCCGCTGCTGCGAGAAACACCAACGGAATACGCGACCATGCCGGGGCCATTCGGAAAAAAGGATTGTCGATCGCCGCCGGGTCCTTGATCAATAACGCGCCTTGCCCGAAATAGTTCAACAGCAGCGCGGGCAACACAAACGAGAACCAAGCCAGCCGAATCGGCCGAGCCCCAAAATGTCCCATGTCGGCATAAAGGGCTTCACCCCCTGTTACGACCAGGAAGACGACGCCGACGACAACGAAGCCATGCCACTGATTGGTGAGAAAGAACTCGATGGCATGATGAGGGCT
>JAGQPK010000171.1 GCA_020426755.1 Planctomycetales bacterium | reverse complement strand
CGACAATTGTTCGGCAGCGGCCTCCATGCGGCCATCAGATCCCCATCGTTGACTCATACGTCCGTGCAGAATGCCCGACATTGCGGTCACGACGATGGCGACGGCCCACACGATCCAGACCCAAGCTTTACGGGGTGGATCGACCGAATCCAATTGCTGCGCTGATTGGCTCATTGAATCTGGCCGCCAGAACGCGCCCATTCCTGTTCGATTTGCGTCAAGTACGTCTGCTGCAGTCCCAAGTCATGCGCTCGCTGCCACGCCTGCTGTGCCAAACGTTTGTCACCAAGCCTCGATTGAGCGACAGACAAATGCAGATAGAAGCGAGGATCTTGTCCATCTGGAAGAGCGAGTGCTTGTCGCAACAGCTTGGCAGCGTCCTCATTCCGATCGACTTGGAGCAGAATGAGCGCCTTCGTATCGAGTAAATTGGCGACGGGCTGCGCGGCCGCCGCGATGGCCCGGTCCGCACAGCGCAGCGCCTCGTCACGTTGCTCTGGATCATCGGCCAGAATCGCAGCCAGATTATTCCAAGCCGTCACATGATCCGGATGCTGCTCGGTCAAATGACGCAACAGTTTTATCGCTTCTGGAACACGATTTTGCTTGAGCCGCAAACTGGCCAAGAAGAAGAGCAGTTCGCGATGGTTCGGATCTCCCTGGAGTGCTTCCGCGAACAGACTTTCCGCGGCAGGCGTGACCGTGGCGGCACCTGGCGATTCAACCAACAAACGTGCATACAAGGCCGCTGACGCGGGTGTCGTCGCCTCTTGAACCAACTTCCACGCATATTCGACCGCGCGCGGCGACTGTTGTTGACGCATCCAGTACTCGGCTAAGTCACTGGCCCGTTCCGGGTAGTCGGCTGCTAAACGCTGATACCAACGTTCCGCGAATTCAGGGCGTTGGACGGAATGATAGAGTTCGGCAACTTGCCGCATCAGCCGTTGTCGCGTCAGCGGATCCCGCGTCTGCTGAAGCTGGTGCTTGGCGAATGCTTCTAAGACAGTTTCAATTTGGTCGGGCTGGCCGAGGGCCAGATAGAGTTGGCTGCGGAGTCGCACAGCGCTGAAGCTCATGGGCGCCTGCTGCTCGAGTCGTTCAAGCTGCGTGCTCGCGTCGTCCCAGCGTTTCCGCCGCAAGAGAAAGTCCACGTAGGCGGCAATGGCTCGAGCACCAGACGAGTCACGTTCGGCCAAGAAACTTAATTGCGACTCGGCTGCCGCGACATTGCCTAATCGCTCTTGCAACTGCGCCAACAACAGGTGATCTTCGTCCGTAGCGTAGCGTTGGTCGGTCACCAATTGCTGCAACAACACTAGCGCCTGCTGCAGATCCTCTGGTCGTGAACGTCGAATCAGTAAGACGGCCTCCAGACGTTGATCGGCAGCCTGTTGTTGCCAATTGGACTCACCGGACTGCAGCAACTCGCTGGCCTCACGCTGCGCCGCAACATCATCTTTTCCGTGCAGCCAGGTCGCCAACACGCGGCGTGCCCGCGAGTGTTGCGGCGCGCGGGCCAACGCAGTTCGGACCATCGTTTCGGCTTCACCGGGACGGAAGGAATGCACGAACAGTGCAAAATCCACACGCAGATCCGCGTTGTCAGGCGCAGTCTTGATCGCCAACTCATACTCGCGTTCTGCCGCCTCCCGATCACCAAATTGGCGATAGGTAACGGCGGCGATCTGATGCCGCTGAGACTCGGGGAGATCCGGGTGACTTTGCAGTTTCTGCAGACATTCGCGGGCGGCCGCTTGTTCTCCAATCCGCAGATAGAAGGAAAGTAGACCTGACCAGGATGCGACGTCCTCGGGCTGCAAAGCGCGTGCTTGTTCGACAAGCTGTCGGGCTTCCTCGCGTTGGCCTGCCGAGTTCAACATCTGCGCCAACCAGATGTAGGCACTCGCGTCACGCGGATGCTGGGCAAGATTCTGACGCGCGATGCGCAGTGCGAGTTCTAGCTGATTGCGTTGCACCGCGGCCGACCAGGCAAGGTCCAAGACCTTCACATCCAGCGGCGCCTGCTGCTGCAATTGCGCCAGCCAGTTGTCAGCTTCTTCAAAGCGTCCCTGCTGATATAGCGTGCGGACGAGTCGTTGATAGACGTGAGGCTGCTGAAAGCCCGCGCGAATGGCGCTGGCATACGCGTCACTTGCTTCATCTACGCGCCCTTGCGTTTCTGCCATCAACGCCTGCAACATGGAAACACCTGGCCACCACGGACGCAAACGGCGTACTTCATCGTAAAGAGCGATCACACGTGGCGAGATGACTTGGGCTTCCGCATTATCGGTCGCCAACAAGCGTTGAGCCTGAAAGAAGCGCCACCAAACTCCGTCGTGCCCTTCGGCGACCTTCAGTTTCGCGAGCCAACGGTCGGCCTCGACCCAGTTCGCTTCGACGACCGCCAAATCAGCCAGTTGAATTAGTAGATGCGTCGCCTGGGGCCGACGTGCGTGCGCTGCCAACAAGGCTGAGCGAATCTGCGCGAGATCTCCCTTTTGATAGGCGAGAAACATGCGGGCACGATCCTGCCACATTTCGGCATCCGGCACGGCCGCTGGCCACGCGGCTGGATCATCGAGTACCGTTTGTGCGGCGCTGTAATCGCCGCGCGAGCCTAGCAACGCGACGCGCCAGGCATTCGTCTGCGCAACGTTGGCGTTTTCTTCGGCCAGTCGATGGAGTGCGCGGTCCGCGTCGGCCGGCATGCCCATGCGTTGGTACATGAAAACCAGATTCGACCACATTGGTACCGAATGCGGGTGTGCGTGTTCCTCGGCGAGCAGAATCTGCATCGCCTGGCTAACACCATTGTGTTCGCTGCGTGTCAGCGCCAAGTTGGCGCGTACCAAAGGCAACTCCCAATTGTCAGGCAGTGCCTGCTCGGCTTGGTCGAGAACTTGATCCAAACGCCGCCAATCGCGTTGAGACGGTAAGCGTCGCAATTGGTAACGTAGATGCAGTTGAGCCAGCATCAACCAGACATCTTCCGGCGCATTGGGACGAGCCGCCGCTTGCTCGCAAAGCAGGATCGCCTGGTCATCACGTCCGACGGCCGCCCAGGCCTGTGCTGCCCAGAGTCGCGCTGCCAGCGATCGCGGCACTAACTGTAGCGCCTGCTGAAAGCTATTCGCGGCATTCTCCCACTGCTGCAAACGTTGATAACACTGCCCCAGCAACAACCATCCTTGAAAAGCGGGCGCCGATTCAGGTTGCTGACTAACTTGCGACTTTCCCGTCGTCGCCACACGCTGTAACAGCGCAACTGCCTCGCGATAATTGCCGTCCGCCATATGCCACTTGGCCAACAGCAAATCTCTCGACGTCATAACCCACGCGCGCTGAGCCTCGCCTTCCGTCGTTGCCAATCGCCCGATCGCTTCTTCCAACTCATCAAGCTGCCGACGTGCGACATCCTGCTGTCCGTCTTCGATTAGCGCATCGGCCAATCGAACCTGCAGCGCCAGCCGACCTTGGCTGACTTTACGTAGTCCTTCCCGCCACACGCTGAACGCTTCATTTCGTTTTTGCAGTCGGTAGTGCGACTCGCCGACCCCCAAATAGCCTCGATAGTCGGCCGGACGAACGTCAACCAGCTTCGCGAAGGCATCGCCGGCCTCGCGCCAGTTGCCTGTTTGCTGCAGATACTCGGCAGCAGCCAGCAAGCACTCGGGATTGTCCGGCGCAAGCTGCAAGGCTTTGCGCAAGTCGCGATCATCGTCGACTCCCAAATAGTCAGTACGATAGCGATGCCGCGCCAGGTATGCCCGAAAGTTGTCACTCGCATTTCTCACCAACACATCCATGACGGCGTCCGCGCGCTGTGTGGGATCAAATGCCAGTCCAGGCGGAGGAGCGACGCGATACAGATAGGCCAATGCTTCGGCCACATCCACGTCACCAGGCGAGCGACGTTGCGTATCCTGCAGTGAGTTCAACAGATCGGTCACGTCCGCCGGATAGCCATTGCGCAGCTGGCCAAAACGAGCGAGTGCCGACACGCGTTGGGCCGCGGCCACTTCTAGGTTCTGATCAAGAAGCTTCCGTGACTGTTCGTCTGCCAATCGATACTGTCGCGTCTCTAGGAACAGTTCAGCCAACCGCAATTGAAGACTCGGGTCGTCCGGTGCCAAACCGATCGCTCGGTAGTACCAATCGATCACGGTTGACGGATTGCCGTTGCGTTGTGCACGATCGTAGCTACGCGCCAAACGCACCGTCAAATCGCGTCGCTGCTCATCGTCGTCGCTCAACTGGAGGCATCGATACAGGTAGTGGATGGCGTTGGCATCGTCGCCGTCCGCTTCCAGCGCACTCGCCCGCTCGAAAAGTGCAGCGGTAACCAACTGCAACTGGCGCTGATGCCAGATATAGAGCGCTGGCACTGCCACAACGGCAGCTAAAAGCGTCACAACCAGGAGTCGCACATTGAGCTGTCGCGACGGCGCGCGCCGCGGCAGTGTGGAACTCATCGACGGTTCGTTCGTCCGACTATTGTTGCGTGTAGGCATACGATCCGTATCGTCGAGCGTACTGCCGCGTGGGCACACCGCTCAACACCGTACCCATGGGCTTGGCACCGACGGCTGTGAGCCGGTCCAGTGCCATTCTCACGTGACTTTCCCGGCTAACATCGCGCATCGCGCACAACAGTACGCCGTCCGCCAGGCGCGCCATAACCATCGATTCACTGGCGGCCAACACCGGCGGCGTGTCAATCACGATGTAACGGTAACGACGTCGAGTCCATTTCAGCACCGCCTCGAAGCGGTAGCCGCCCAACAGCTTGTGCGGGCTCTTGGCCAAGCGGCCAGCTGGGAGCACGTGCACGTTGTCCGACCAATTCTTGTTGATACAAGCGGTGATCTTTTCGGAACCATCCAGCACATTCGCCAACCCAGGCTCGACGTTGATCTGAAAGATGCGGTGCAAGTCCGGCGCGCGCATGTCGCCATCGATCAACAACACGGGCATACTTGAAGCGCGGGCCAAGCTGACCGCCAACTGTGACGCCACGCTACTTTTTCCTTCACCGGATACGGCACTCGTCACCGCCAGTACCTGTATCGCGCTACGATCGTGCGACAGGATCAAACCTGTTCTTAGACTATCCACGCTTTCTTCGAACAAGCCAAGTTCGTAGTTCGCCCCGCGCGAGGCACTGACAACAGGTTGACGCATGGGCAGGCGAGCGATCTCACCAATCACCGGCAGGGACGTTTCGACCTGAAGTTGCTCGATGCTCGTGACACGTTTGACACTCCGCTCGAACAGCGCACATAACCCGAACGGCACGCAAAGGCTGCCCACAACGGCCAGTAGAAGTTGCTTCCACGGCAACGTCTCGAGCGGAACCTCCGGAATGCGTGCATTCTGTACTGGCTCAACGCGACGCGGCGCGTACATTTCCGTGGCTAACTGAGCGGCGCGATCCGAGATGCGATCAAAGATCGTCTGCAACTGAGTCAGTTCGTGTTCCTTCAATCGCAAATCCAGCGTCTGGCTGCCGGACAAACTCAAATCCTTGACCATCTGATCGTAGTTGGAACGCATGTTCTGCACGATCAATCGTTGAGTAATCAATTGCGTGCGCAGGTCCTCCAACTGTTGCTGTCGTTCCAGCGCCGACATGGCGGTCATTTCGTTTTGAATTCGACTGCGATTTGCGGTGCGGAGTGCGTTGAGCGTGGTTTCAAGCGACGTAATCTGTGTTTCCAGATCGGTGTAGCGTGGATCCTCTTTGCCGCGGACCGCTGCGGCTTCGACTTGTTCCATGGCCACTCGCTTCTGATTGATCTGCGAGATGACTTCCTGCACTTCGGGTCGCTGGTCAACTTGACGATCGACGAGGATTTCCGGAACACTAGGAGCTTCATCGAGCGTCGACTCGAGCGCCGCGACTTGCGATTCAAGCACTCGATGATCGACCTGCGCGCGGCTGAGACTCTCTTGGATGCTTTTGAGCGGGTTGTCGCTAATGATGACGTCGGAAGTGCGTAGCGTCGCGCTAGCCAGCGCCGGATCTTTGGCTGCCATCTGTGCCTGCAACTGTCGAATTTCCGTTTGCAACAGTTTAATCCCTTCGGCACGCCGCGTCTTCTCATCCTCCAGTTGCATAATGATCGATTGGATCTGCGTGGAACTCCTTTCGTCGCGGATCGCAAAGTAAGCGTTGACGACGGCGTCCACAAGCTTCGCGCTGAGTTTCGGATCAGCGCCGGTAAAGGAGATCTCGAGCAACTCCGAGTCACCCTTGGGAATCACTTGCAGTCCTTCGCGTGACAGCCAATCGACCGGATCGCGTCGCTGTTTAAGCTCCGGCGTGTCGGATACATCCGGCTGGCCCAGTGCTCGACCTAAAATCAAGGGACTGCGTAGCAACTCAATTTGCGTATGCACGTACTTGCGAGTCGCGTCCCGATCGGTGCGGGACTCTTCAGGAAAAGCAATATACGGCTGACGATCTTGAATCAACAGCCAGGCTGAGGCGCGGTACTGTGGCTCGAAAAGATAGAGAATCAGTCCGATCGACAGCGCCAACGCAAACAGCGTGGCGGGAACCAAAGTCTTCCACCATTGCGAAAACACGCCCACTGCAAACCGCAATGACAGATCATTGTCACCACCAGACGAGATGGCTCGCTGGCGTCGCACGACCGAGACCGGTGAAGACGACCGAGAAGGTTCAGGCAAGGAGTTCATATTGTATTCGTGTTAGTGTGCATCTTCGAGCCGCTCGCGGCCCATTACTTCTTCCATCGTCATCGTTTCAACGGCGCGGAACAAATGCGACATATACCACAAGACGCCGGCGAACATGGCCGCCGCCAATGGAATCATAAAGATCCCCGCCAGATCATGCGACCATTGTTGTACCGTCGCCTCGTCAGCAACGTACTGATAAAGCAGCCCAGTCGCCGCAATTCGCAATGCATTGGCCAGCAACGAAATTGGTACGACGCTGGCCAGCAACAAAGTTTGCTCCCACAGTTCGCGGCGTGTCGCGATCAGAAAAGCAAACGCGAGTGCAAACGCTCCAACGAACATTCGCAGTCCGGAGCAGGCCTGCTCGACGAACAGTTGGTGCGTCCCAATCATAATCGTGGTCCCCTCGGCAAACGCCGGTTGGCCCAGACTCTGCAAGATAAAGCAGCTTAAGGTCGTCGCCACACGTTGCAACGGCACGCTCAGCAATCGCTCCAATTGAAACGGGAGCGGAACCATGAACAACAGAAAAAGCAGCGATGGCAACATCCAAACAAAGTACGCTCGTCCCCAAACAAGCAGCACGGCACCACACAGCCAACAGACGAGCGAGTAGCCGTCGAGTGAATCGAACGAATAGCGGAGGCCGACAATCCGAATCACCAAGCTAAGCAACATTAGCAACAACCCGTCGCGATACCGCGGCTCAATTCGCGCCGGCCTCAAATCGCGACGGAGGTAGAGAAACAGCAGCGCCAACGGCACGACGAGAAAACCGTGCGAGTAGTCGGCTTGCGTCGACCAGATGTGAATCAATTCCCGCGCAGTTGGTAGGTAGGCCCAGAAAAAGACCAGCAACAACAACACGGCTGACACGAGTGCGCCAGGGTTTCGGGCTACCTTCATTCCGTGAGTCAGATCGGCGGCTGCTTTGTTGTTATCACTCATCGAATGCCTGGACTCCGTCCCCGTCGGTTGCCCGCGCAGCATGGCAACCGAAAACTCGCGGTAGAACAGAGAGAGATTTCGAGCGTTTCCACGCTCTCGCCCAAGTCGCCGAACGGCGCGAGCGACGGCTGACACTGAGGAACCCTCAGCGAAACCGACACCGGCGCATTGCAGCGCAATTCCGCGTGCGATAGCAAGCACGCTCCACTGACCCAAATAAACTGTCTGACCCAATTAATCAGTCTAGTTGGCACCTCCCGCGTGTCAAGAAACGCAGGCCTGCTGGATGGGACGGATCAGACGGATCGGTCAGAACCTTGACGTGAGTGTTCAATCTGCCATACTTCGACCGGCGATCGCTGATGACGGTGGCGGCCCGCACGCGTGACGATGAGCAAGGACTTCCCGGTGCCCATACTTGATGCAGAAGACAGCCAGTACCCCGAAAACCTGCTGTCCGCCTTCGAAGAGCAACCCGACGATCGCAAGTGGTGGGCAGTGTACACCAAGGCGAGACAAGAAAAGGCGCTCGCACGGCAACTCGTCCAAATGGAGGTGCCCTTCTATCTGCCACTCGTGCCCAAAGAGAACATGATTCGCGGGCGGCGCGTAAAATCGCACATTCCACTGTTCACCGGGTACGTCTTCGTATGTGGCGACGAAGAACAACGAGTCAAAAGCTTAACAACCAACCGCATCTCGACGATGCTGCCCGTTGACGATCAGGTACAACTGCTCACCGATCTTCGACAGATCGCTCAATTGATTCAGGTCGACGCGCCGCTCACGGTCGAGGCCAGACTGACCGCTGGCGATCCCGTCCGCATCAAGAACGGCCCAATGGCTGGTTTGGAAGGCGTCGTGATCACACGACGAGGGCAAGCCCGCCTGCTGGTTGCCGTGAAGATGTTGCAGCAGGGCGTCTCCGTCGAGATCGAGGATTTCCTGCTGGAACCACTACGCTAAGGCAGGCGTGTCTAGAATGTTGAATATCGAAGGTTGATATCGAATAGCGAAGTGAGCGGGACCGTTGGGTGGAATGCTGAATATCGAAGTGAGCGATTCTCCCGTCCAATTCGACTTCAAAATTCAGCAATCAAAAATCATCATTCCGAAATCCAACGACTTCACCCGCTGCCTTCGTAAGCTTCGTGACCTCAATAAAAAAAGTAGAGCAGAACCGAAAACTCGATTCTG
>JAGQPK010000170.1 GCA_020426755.1 Planctomycetales bacterium | reverse complement strand
CAATCAGCTCGATCGTTTCTGGGACCGAAGCGCTGTTGATTGTTTCCACTGCGAACTCCGTTGCGGTGCTTTGTACCGGCGGTTGTAATTACAACTTCGACGGGGATTCCTCAGGGGGCGCTAGGGCTTGCAATAGTGCGTTTTGCTGGGAAAAACCGCGATTTCTGCGCACATTGGATGGCCTTCTTTCCCCTTAGGAAACCGTTGCTCTATCCCCTGAGCTACAGGCGCTTTTGAGCGGTATTTTAAGGGGCTTTCTGCCATCTGGCCCGTCCGCGTCCGCTGGTCTACACAACGGATTTGCACAACCGGACAAACTCGCTACCCTTGAAGTCTGAAAGTGGGCTCAAGAGTTCGCAGTTCCTAAGCCCGCACGACACCCGAACCCTTTTGCCAAGGCGGCGCCGCGAAGGGCAGTCTACCATCCGCCCCGCGTTCCCGCACGACCAATCCTGGTCAACCCGCTCTGAAGCCCGCGAAGCCGTATCCCGAGTTTCCCCTGACGCCCCATGCCCGTGGCCAATGGGTCAAACGCATCGGGGGCAAACTGCACTACTTCGGACGCTGGGCCGACTGGGAAGCCGCACTCGCTGAGTACGAACACGCCTTGCCGTACCTTATGGCCGGAAAGCCCGTGCCGCGGTCTGCCGCCGGGCTGACGCTGCACGACTGCTGCGATCTCTTTCTCGCCAAAGAGCGGGCCACGAAGTATCCAAGCGATCATTCGAGGACTACCGGCAGTCCTCCAAACGTATGGTCCAGCATCTCGGCAAGCGTCATAAGGTCGCCGACCTGACGCCGACTGCCTTCCAGAACCTGCGGGCCAAGCTGGCCAAGAATTTCGGGCCGACCACGCTCGGCAACGACATTACCCGAGTGCATACCGTGTTGAAGTGGGCCAGCGATCAGCAACTCGTCGAGAAGCCGGTCGTATTCGGGCAGGGATTCGAGCGACCGTCGAAGAAAACGCAACGGCTGCACCGCGCCGCCAAGGCGAAGGAAGGACGCCCAACAGATCCGAGCGGCGGGCGTAACGGCTTCGAACGCCCGGTTAACTGAAACTTTAATCCCGTGCGCACGACCAGGAAGGCGAGCGGCTCGTTTTCGCAATGTGTGCATTCGTATGTGACGCAGCAAACGCTAATCGCACCAACATCGCTTTACTTCTTGTGATGCCGCAGATTGTTTACTGCGTCAGGGCGAAACGATCGCTCCTCTTTACAGATTCCTCGGGGCAAGCCATTTTCCGCGAAGGAATCGGCAGCAAAGTTGTAGCGCCCTGGCTGGACTTCGTTTAAGGTAGGAAGCCACGGCTCATTAGACGGGCAGTCATCGCAAGCGGCAGTGCGGCCCCACTTAGCGAGGCGTTGGCGGCGACTCTCGCCTAGGCGCAAAGCTTGTGCCACAATGGAAGTCGCGAATCGGACGAAGCAGATTGGGGCGCATATGAACTCGACACGTGGCTCGGTCAGCTATTGGCTGAACGAACTCAAAGACGGCAACGAAGCAGCGGTCACCGCGATCTGGCAATGTTACTTCCAGACGCTGGTCACGGTTGCGCGGAGAAATCTGAAACGTTCGACGTCCAGAATGGCTGATGAAGAGGATGTGGCCCTCAGCGCTTTCGACAGTTTCGTTCGCGGTGTCGACCGGGGAAACTTCGCCCAGTTGGAAGATCGAAATGATCTATGGCGGCTATTGTTGGTGATTACCTTGCGCAAGGCGGCCGACCAGACCAATCGTGAGTTGCGGAAGAAGCGGGGAGGAGGTCGAGTTCGCGGCGAGTCCGATTTGGATGGCAACAGCATCGAATTTTCAATGGACGACATGCTGTCACGCGAGCCAACGCCGGCAGTGGAGGCGATGATCCGTGATCAACTCATCTTCTTGTTTCGACGATTGGCCGATCCTCAACTGCAATCGATCGCAATCGCGAAAATGGAAGGACAGACGGATGCGGAGATTGCTGCGCAGCACGCTTGTGCTCGACGTACTATCGCCCGCAAGCTGGCCGTCATTCGAGAATTGTGGGTCGAGGAAGCGGCATCATGAATGACTCATCGTCATCACTCGGCGACTTCGATCGTTTCAATCCACAACTAGACGGTCTCTGCGACGAGTTCGAGCGTGCTTGGCAGCAAGGGGCGGTTCCTTTGCTATCGAGTTTTCTGCAACGCGTGCCAGGGGCGCAGCGGAGTGAATTGGCAATTGAATTGATTGCCATCGACATGGAATACCGGCTCAACGTAGATGGCGAACAGCTCTATGAATTGAATCAATACGCAACTCAAATCCCCGAGCTTGTGTTCGACGACCAGACACTGGCGAATCTGCCGATCGACTTAATCGTGCTTGACTACCGTGTGCGGCGCCGACGGGGTGAAGATCACGAGCCAGCTCGATACGTTGAACGCTTTGGTTCGCGAAACGGCGAGCTACTTCGCTCGTTGTGCCAGGTATCGACAGAGTCATCGAAACGCTTGCAACACCTTTCGTCATTCAGAAAATCTAAATCGCAAAACAGTGTGAATTCGTCCGTTGCCAACTCGGTAACATCGCGATTGGGCCAGAAGCAGCCAGCGTATTTGCAAGTTGGCGCTCGCTGCCTGTCGGTTGGCGACGATTTTGGACGCTTTCGGCTCATCGAGTTGCTGGGTGTGGGAGCCTTCGGCATGGTCTGGAAGGCGATGGACCAGGAGCTTCACCGCGTTGTTGCCCTGAAATGTCCTCGCAGTTCCATCGTGTCGGAAGAACATCAGGCGGCGTTCCTCCGCGAAGCGCGCGCTGCAGCGCAGCCCAAGCATCCTAACATCGTTCGCGTGCACGAGATTGGCCGCGAAGGTGATGTCGTTTATATCGTTTCCGACTATATCGACGGGCCTAATCTGGCGGAATGGCTGCGAGATGAACGGCTGTCGCTCGGTCAAGCAACGCACTTCTGCGCACTTGTCGCTGATGCGCTCGACAATGCGCATACGCTAGGAATTGTCCACCGTGACCTGAAGCCCGCTAACATTTTATTGACGGAGGAGGTTGACGGCCAAATCGCGCCCCGCATCACCGACTTCGGTTTGGCATCTTATCAGAGCGACCCGAGCGACGTAGGAGGAACGGTGCTCGGTTCTCCGGCTTACATGTCGCCTGAGCAAGCGGCCGGCCAGAGTAACGCGGCAGACGGCAGGTCTGACATCTTTTCCCTAGGAGTCATCCTGTTCGAATTGATCACCGGCGAGCGTCCGTTTCGCGGCAGTAGTTCGGCCATTCTGAGTCAAATTCAGTACGACCCTGCGCCGGAACCGCGCCACCTAAATCGGCTCGTGAACGTCGACCTGCAGACGATCTGCCTGAAGTGCCTGGAAAAGTCGCCACCACGACGTTACCAATCCGCGCGCGAATTGGCGGAGGACTTGCGCCGTTACATTGACAACGTGCCGATTCGTGCACGACCGATTAGCATTTTCGAACGCGCGTGGCGTAGCGCCAAGCGAAACGCACTGGTTACGTCGCTAACGGCGGGCCTGGTGTTCGCCTTAATCGCAGGACTATGCGTCACTTCGTGGTTTGGTTGGCGCGCGGAGCAACAGGCCAAGGCGATGCGACGAAATCTATTTGTTGGCGAAATGAATATTGTCCAACGGGCCTGGGAGCAGAACAATCCGCGAGCTGGCGTCGATATCCTAGCGCGCCAAATACCCAAGTCACGGCAAGAAGACTTGCGCGAATTCGCGTGGTTTCATTGGTGGGGGCGGTTCCATCGCGCTCGTGTGCTGGACTCGTCGGAGAAGGAGTTCGCGCACGTGGCAAGTTCGCCGGACTTGCAAGCACTGGCCGTCGTCGGGCCGCGGATTCTCCGCATCATTCCGGTCGACGCAGGCACTCCTGTGACACTGTGCGGTGCCGTTCCTGAGCAGGATCAATCCCAGGAAACGCCCGTGCGATCGTGGATAACTGCTGAATTCGCCGACAACTCACATTTGCTTGCCGCATCGTCTGACGGCAGGCTCTGGAAATGGACGTTGGCGCCCAAGTCGGGGGAAGTGATCCTCACGTTGCCGCGGGTCATCGAGAAGTGCGCGCTTTCGCCCCGGCGCGATTTGATTGCCCTTGTGTGCGATGATGGAGTCGCTCGACTTTTTCACTTCGATCCGGCGTCATTTGCGCTGTCGCAGGCTGAAGAAATTGACACGACCGCGACGAAGATTCTGGCCCTGTCGTTCAGTCCCGATGGTCGGCAGTTGGCCATGTGCACGTTGCAGGAAGAGGTCGTCATCTGGGATGTGAGCCGCAAGCAGATCACACGTCGACGCAATAACATCCCTAATGTCACCAATATGGCATGGTCACCCGATGGCTCGATTATCGGATTGATTCTAGGCGGCAAAGAGACGAAGCTGTGGGATCACTCCCTCGATCGAGTGACAGTAGCAATGACACAGGATTGGCTGCCTCTCCAAGCGATTGAGTTCGCACCAGATGGCGAATCGTTTTTCGTCTGTGGTGACGACACGTTTGTACGGCGGTTCGACGTGTCGTCGGGAGCGCTGCTGGATAAGTTCCTCGGGCACCAGACCCTGGTCAGCGACATTAAAATCATTGCGCCGCAGTCCAAACTAGTTTCGGTCGATGACGGCGGAGTTGCTTTGGTTTGGCCGTTGTCAGACGATCGGTGTGAATTTGCCCCGGAAGTTCATACGGGTTCCGTCAAAGGAATGTCTTTTACACATGACAGCCGTCGCTTGATCACGGTCGGATACGACAATACGGTCGTCGTGTATGATGTTTACGCGCGAAAGCTTGTGCATCGAATGCAGCACAACTCGCAAATGCTAAGTGTAGTTATCTCGACAGATGACCGCATCGCCGTGACCGTCGATCGAAATGGTGTGATTGCGTTATGGGACATTGTCTCGGGGACGCCAATTCGCCAGTGGAAAGGCCCTTCGTATTCGTTGCTGTCCGCGGCGATTTCACCCGATGGGAAGCGTTTGGTCGCCGGTGGGCGGGACGGCATCATTGCGGTCTGGGCACTTTCCAGTGGTGAACTCATTACCTCATTTCAAGGCCACCAACAGCGCGACGTGTTCAGTTTGGATTATGATCCGCGCGGACGATATCTGGCCACTGCGGGTTGGGACGGACGAACCACGATATGGGATGCGACCACGTACCAACGAGTCGTCGAACTGGATCGCGATGCGCAACAAGTCAGCGGAGTACAGTTTTCCGGCGATGGGCGGTTGTTGGCAACGGCTGATGACGCCGTGCTGAATGTTTGGCAAGTCAGCGATTTCGGATCGTCCAAACCGCTCGTCCCACTCGTAGCGCTGAGTGGCCATTCTCATTTTGTGAACCATCCGTCGTTTTCCAGCGATGGAACGACGCTAGCTTCGGGCAGTTGGGACGGCAAGGTAAAGCTCTGGGACCTGCGAACCTTCGCCGAGAAATCTTCGTTCCAACAGATTTCCAACGGAGTGGTCTTTTCACCGGATGGGAAAGTGCTGGCAAGTGGCGGGACTGGTCCGCCCTACGTCAAAATTTGGATCAGCGATCCGTCGTGGTATTCAACAGAAGATTTAAATGCCCATCGGGATCTATGAGGGAGCCGAACTCGCCGCGAGCACGTCCGGTCGGCGCGCTGACCCCGTACCTAGCCATGAAAGAATGCTTCTTCGACGCATCCGCGTTGAACAAAATCGGCGCTGCGTTCGATAAGGATCGCGCGTGGTGATTTTCCTGCCGCAGCGCCCGAGGCTGATGTGTGCGGCTGCTGTTTCGACCTCCCATCGCTGGCGACGTCACGTCGCCAGCGAGCATCACGCGCACTCAGGAAGTGAAGCCAATCATAGGCCGAAGATGCTGCCGATGTCATCGAACAGGTCATTGAAGAAGCTGCCGACCGAGCCATATATTGAGTTCAGCGCGTTGCGAATGTCGCTTTCCGCGTAGCGTGCGTTAATCAGGAAGGTCGCGGTCACTTCGTCCACGTAACCATAAGTCTGTCGCATCACTTGTGCCAGAGACGTCGCGGTGAAGCCAATCGCTCGCATCTGGAAATACACATCCGTTTCCGCGAAGCCGGCGATTCGCATCCAGGGAATGATATTAAAGGTGCTAGTTTGCCCCAAGCCAAATCGGAGGGCGTCGACGGTCTGGTAAGTGGAGTACAGGAATCGCATTCCTGTGACACCGCTTTGGATGGAGTAGCCCGCGGAGACTAACGTCGATAGTGTTTGTCTCGCGTTGAACTGTTGCGAGATTAGCAATCCCACCGCATTGAAGGCGGCAATGCCGTTCTGAGCATACGCGACGACGATTTGGCCGCCAGTGAATCCCGCCCCAGTCAAAATGGAACCGATCGTACCGATGCTGGTATAGTTGCGGAATGTGTTCACCATATTGGTTAGCTGATTGGCTCCCAACGACGACGCGATGGAGTTCAGCGAGAAGCCAGCTCCCGCCAGAATACTAGGAATGCTGGAGTAAGCCGAGCCAAACCGCGCCGCCAAAGCATTCGCGACGTTCTGCACCGTTTGCCCGACGTTGCGAAGTGTTGCGGCCGCTTGCGTCAGTGTCTGGCCTGCTACGGATTCCAAGACACTGGACACCTGCGAGGCCGAAACTCCGGCACCGAGCAACGCCGACGTCCACTGGTTAACGGTGTAACCTAGATTCGACATGGCTTGGGCGATCTGGGCTGGGGAGGCGCCGATGCCGCCAATTACGTCACTTGCCGCACTCGTTAGGTTTCCGCCAATATCAGTCAATCCCTCGACGACGTTCGACAAGTTGAAGCCGACGTTGGTAAGTACCGCGGCGATCTGCTGACCTCCCAGCGAAAACACATCATCGAGGACGCCCGCAACTTGCGTGACGGTGTATCCGACATCACGAATTACGTCCGCAGCACGCCCGGCCGTTTCGAAATACTGCGAGCTGAGCACCTGACCGATTTCGTTGACGTCGTAGCCGATATCCCGCAACAGCGCCGCTGCTTCGCCGGCCCCGAGTCCAAACGTATCACGCAGTGCTTGACTCACCGCGTTGGCAGTGAAGCCTAAGTCACGCAAGACAGCAGCGGCCTCGGCGGCGCCGTAACCGAAAACATTCTGCAAGACGCGAGCGGAGTCGCGCACGGGAGTTCCTAGTGAAGTTAACACGCCCACGACCTCGTTTGCGGTGGAGTTGAACGTGTGTGCCAGGGCATTGCCAATGTCGTTGGCCGAGAAGCCTAGCGTGCGTAGAATCGACGCGACTTCATCGCGCGCCGTTCCGTATGCCGCTGCGAGCGCGTCGCTGATGGCCGTCACACCGTATTGTGCGTCGGCCAACACTTGAGCGGCGCCAGTGGCGGTTAGGCCGAAGGCGCTTTGCAAGGCGCGCCCGATCTGTTCCACGGCAAATTCAGCGCGGGCCAAGGTAGCTGCCACCTGTGCGGCAGTCTGATCGTACAAATCACGGAGTGTTTCGGCAATCACACCGATATCTAGGCCGCTGATGCGTAGTTTGTCGGCTTCGATCGCGGGCGCGCCGCGGCTGAGTCGCACATGCAAGTCCGGCAAATCCACTTGGACAGCGCCAAGATTGATGGTGGGCAGCGGAATCATAAACTCATCGACGGCGTCCGCGATGGCAATGTCGAAAGCTTCGGACACGTCGAAATCGGCAGCGCCACCGGGTAGGTCGATATGGATATTGCCCTGTCCGGACAAACGGCCGGAGTAGCCGATGCCGTCGTCCACAGTGCCGGCCGCCAAGCGACCTGACAGTTCGCCGCCAACCTGAAAGCCCACGGTGCCGATTCCCGTAATCTCAGCCTGCAAATTCAATTCGGCCAAGCTCAGGTCGAGTGCCGCCGCCAGCCCGGTAAAGCGTGACCCATCCGGTCGCAAGCCATTGACGCCTAACTCGACCGAAATACTGCTATCAACCGGATTGAAGATTTGCGTATCGATCAGGGTGAGGTCGGAACTGTTTTGCGTCGCCGTCAAATACAGGCTGCCGTCGCTCAAATCGAGTTCGCCATGCAGGTCGGCAGTGCCCAGCAACAAATCCATCGCGGCGTTGAGTGTCGCAGATTCCGGAGTAATGCTCACTTCGATGCGACCTCCTGGAGCGCCGAGGGCAATGGGGCCCACGCCGGGTATATCGACGGAGATGCCGCCAATTCCGGCGCCGTAATCGACCGAGTTGTCGACGCGGAAGCTCCGAGCAAAGTCGAGAGGCGTTTCGCCATACGCGGAAAATTGATACTGATAATTTGACCCGGTCGCCACCGTTGCCGGTGCGATCGCTGCCGCGAACAAGCCTTCGAACGGTGTCCCGATGAGCGGATTGATCGTTCCTCCCGAAACGGCAATTCCAGCTCGTCCGCTGCCGGCAAGTCCGAGCAGATCGACATATTGGAGCGTTGCCCCGCCCACGGGCACCGTGGCAGAGAAGAGGCCTCCCGTGTAATCGTCGGGTAGGCCCATACGCAGTTCGCCGTTGAATCCCAGCGCGACATTGGGGACTAGGCCCGCGATCAAACCTCCCACCACGAGCGAATGAAGACCGTCAGCGCCAATATCGGGAATGCGAGCGGTCGGATCATTCGCGGCGAGATCCACGACGATTTCACCGCGCAGTGTGGCGGGCGTATCCGGAATCTCGATGCCGTCGATGCGTGCGTAGACGTGACCGCTGATGTCCAGATTTGCTTCGTCAAAAGTTAGGTCGCGGTCGCGCGGCACAAAGGGAATTAGCCCTTGATGCGAAACACCAAGGCGAAATTCTCCCGCCTCGGTGTACAGAAATGGATCGGCAGGATCAAGTATCGTCGTGACCACCAGGCCTGTGGTCGCAACTTCGGCACCTCCAAAAGAAATGCCGGCGGCTTC
>JAGQPK010000016.1 GCA_020426755.1 Planctomycetales bacterium | reverse complement strand
GTGCTCGCGACTACTTACGTTCGCTCGATCGTCACTTTGACTTGCGAATACACGAGTTCTTGGCAGCACACGCGCAACTCGAACAATCTGCAGAGGTCAAGCCCACACTAGACGAGTACGTGGAGCCAACAGCGGCCGCGTTCGGTTACATCTTTCAGTTGTCGACCGTATGCGTTCCAGAACTCGCAAGCCTTGATTCCGTGCTGATAGAGATCGGTCGCAGGATCGGTGCTGCGATTATCGCGTTCGACAGCGCTGTCGATTTCGATCATGACCAGCGACGCGGGCTGTACAATCCCCTGAGCCGCCGTGCTGACATTGCAGCTGCCCTACGTTTTGCTTCGGTGCAACTTGTCGAAGTCGGTTGGTGTTGGTCAGATGGCGTACGCGCTGACGGAATCGCCAGTCGCCTCGTGCGTTGGCGAATTGAGGCGATCTCTCGCCGCCTACGACAGTTTCGGCACCTTGAATTGCAGAGAGTGCCGCGCAGAAAGTTGGCGGTTCTGCGCCGTGGGGATTGTGATTGCGACGGTTGCTCATGCTGCTGCGAAGCGCTCTTCAGCGATGCTTGCAGCGGATTGCCATGCCATGAGGGACTGTGCTGCCACTCGGGACCAGCAAGTCCGGATTGCCTAAGTGGCTCCGATAGTCCGTTCTGCTGTTGTGAGGTCTGTGATCCCATTTGCTGTTGTGACTCGCAAGATTGTTCGCGCACGCGACGGCGAGAGCAGTCGACAGTCCAGCAGGTGGACCGCACGTCGCTCGTCGGCAAACCGGGAGTATCAAGAACGACGCTCAGTCCAAACGGCTTCGTCGAAGTCGAGGGGCGAGAGTACCCGGCCCGTTCAACTGAAGGATGGATCAATGTGGGGATGCACGTAGAAGTCACGGAAGTGAATGGATTCGGGATTGTCGTTCGGCAGAGGTCTGAAGGTTGAAGTCTGGCGAACTCGAAGTTGGCGAACACGCCTTTCGGCGAACTGATTCGCGATCTCTCGTTCGTCGTAACGCGTTAACGTCGGTTCTGTCCCGCCGCTAACGCCTTTCGGCGAACCAAACGCAAACCGTTCGCCGAAAGGCGCCAGCCGCGGTTCTCATTGAAGTTAGAACCAAACGCCAGAGTCGTTTCGGCGAACGAACTCGCGCCGCGCGCCGATTTGACCAATGACGTTTCTAATGACGTGAGCGTTTAGCGCTTGGGCGGAGCGACTTCTCTTACCACCGCGCCGTCTTCTTCGCTCAAGACAAGAACCGCGAAACGTTCCACGCCGTCCAACATATTTGTGCTGACGGTCGCGTAGTCGAAGCGTCCCCGCAGATCGGTGTAGCCATCCTTGTAGAAGACCGTACGACCATCTTGCAGACGAGCGTAAACCTTGCAGTAGACGGTCGAAAGCGGTTTCGTCTCACCTTCACGCGTGACCCGAAGTTGTCCGTACGCGTCCGAAATCTGCACGTTCAACAGATTGGAGTAATAGGGCTGGGCCACTCGCTTACCCGCCGCTTCTACCTCAATCAGGACGTTCTTGTTCTGTAGGGCTGCCGGTAGTTCGTGGGACAGCGTGCCTTCAGACGCCGAGACCGTCAAAGCTTCTTGCGAATTCGGCGCGATGTAGGCGAACTGACCGTCATGCTGTTGCACGAACGGGTTGCGGCTGAACAGAAGTTCGATGTCCATCAGGTAGTAACTGACCTGCAATGACTCCACATTGCGGTGGCCGATGCGGAGTTGCTTGTCGCGAATTTCCAGCGTGACATTAGGTTGACGATTGGCGCGATCGTCTTGGGCCTGTTCTCGTTGCGTGGCATCGACGAGGGTGCCGGACTGTGCATCAATCTCGTTGAGATGTTGAATCACGACTGCAAACCGCTTGTTCCAACGATCAACGGGATAATTGGCATAACGTTGGGCCACCGCGCGAGCAGCAGCCGTATCACCGCGACTCATCGCTAGATACGCTTGGCAGTAATCGTATTGCAGACGCGACGACAATTGACTTGCGTCCACCTGCTCGAAGTGCTTAATCGCATCCGCCACACGATCTTGTAGGAGCAGGTAATAGACGGCCGCAAGCTGGTTCTCCGAGTCCAGTTCGCGTGTATATGTAAGCTGCGTCAACCAACGCATGTATTGCTCGTGGAAGCGGTTGTTGAGAATCTGACGTTCGCTGCCAACTTGATGAGCGCGAGCGTTAACCAGCGGATGGTATTCCAGATGCTCGTACGATTTTCGCTCGACCGGATCAATCGTCAACAGTTCGCTGTGGAGCGGCCCGCCGCACTGTTGCACGAAGTCTTCGCGGAACTCAAGATACTCGCTAACCGCCTTCGGGACGTTGTGATGCAAGGCATATGACCAGAGCGTCACGTCAAATCGATGTCGGCCGCGGAGTACATCAACGACCTGAGCGAAGTACTTGGCATCCTTCAGACGGAAGGCGATGCGTGACACGTCAATGTCTTGCAAGTTCTTTGTCTGCAGATAGCTGAGAACTTCTTCGTTCGTTCCCTGCTGTGACACATAATCCCACGACTCGCGATCGACTTGGCTAAGTTGATCAACAACATGGAACGTCATCGGGGTGATCGACGAAACGAGTTCCGTGCCGCGAGTGACGTGTACAGGATATTGATTGAAATCGCCAGAGCTGGGGAAATAAAAGTAGTACTCAATCATTTGAGTTTGATACGGCTCGATCTGCAAGCGGCTATTTTGCGTAACCTTCGCGCCATCAAGCGGAACCGCACCCACGGGCAACTGCCGCAAGACGTCGACTTTCTGAACGCTAGAGGTCGCATTCGTGACGACGATCAAGCCGCCGTAAGCAACGCGGCGCAGGAACTCGTCGTGGACGAACAAATCGACTGCTTCCCCGTTGACCATCTGGGAACGAGCACCGTCGCGGAAGAAGTTTTGGCTAACGAGAATTGGAGGCGATTGCTCTGGTTGAGTAACATTCTCGATCTGTTCGTGCAACGCGATCACCGGCCCTGCGGTCTGAATTTTGATCGCCTGCTCGACCGTTTCCGTCTTATGCTCGGGAGCATCCCAAGGCAAGTCCAGTAGGGCGATCGCCAGCATCGCCTCGGGGAAGTTGCGGGCGGCTTGCGCGAAATTCGCGGACAGGAACGGACCGTCACCGGTACTACGAGCGACATCGATCCAGAAATCGTTGACCGTAATCAGGCTCGCATTTTGTTCCTGGATTGTAAGCCGATAGTAGTTGTTTTCGGCCCACTCCTTGGTCTTGTCCAGAGTTTGAAAAAGCTGCTGGGCAACAATCGTGCCTCGTGCCAAACCATCTCGACCGGCGAAGAAGCGATCGGAGTTATCATCTAAGGACAAGGAAGTTTGCTTCTTAGCGAGTTCGTCCTCCAATTTGCGGCGGGCCATCGCTCGCGCCCCACGAGCAGCGCCACTGGCCGCTCCGCCAAATCGGGCTGCTTGCGGAGCGGCACCACCCAACGCCGGACCTGCAGCACTGGCATCTAACGGTTGGAAGGCCAGGTCGTCGGCCATCATCTCTTGCTCCATCAAACTGGAATCGGAGTTGAGTGCATCACCGAGCATTGATGTATCGAATAGCCGGTTCAGGTACTCCTGGTCGGTCGGCAGAATCTGCCATTGGTTTTCCAGCAACGTGAGCGTTTGTGTCAGTTCGCCATCAATCCGCTTTGCCAACAGCACACGCTCTGCCGTGTTGAGCTGTTCGAAGTTCCACGGTGACAGGTAATCTGCTAGATCATTGTCTAGTAAGTAGTCATCCATGAACGTCTTGTGAAACTTGTTGCTCAAGTACGGCTTGATCGTACTCTGAAAGAATTCAGGATCCTTGCGTGACAAGAAGAAGTTGAGTTCGTGACAGGCGTACTTCGCATACAGTTCGCTCTTCTCTTGTGACGAATAGGTTGGCCACTTCAACAGGAAGCGGAACTCGGGAAGATGTGTGCCCGGCGCCAATGTCGCGTACAGGTCATACACGGCGGGAATGCTGTCGATCAGTTTGTATCGGCCCGATCCCAGGTTATCGATAGTCAGTAGCGTGTTTGATGGGTGAATCGTGATCTGCTTCTGCAGTGCAATGTGTTGAGCCGGATCGAATCCGTTAGCCAACCGCAGATCGAGACGTTTGCGAGACGAATTGGGGACCGTCACTTTGACGCCGTCGGTCGCCACGACATCGGCTGCCACGATGTGTAGTTCTCGTACGTCGGCCAAATCACCGAGATCGATCGTTAAGCGGCCGTTCTCATCCGGTTTGGCGTTAACCAAAATCAATGATTCGTCGGGCAGGAAGTCATAGTTTGTGAAGTTGCCAGCTTCCCGCATTGCGTCCTGCATGTGGCCTTCCGTGGGCGCGTCTGCTGCGGGTGCCGCGGCGGGCATCCGGTTAAAGGCAGAATCTCTGGCTAGCGATTCCACCGCAGTTTGCGTGTCACGAACATCCCAGGGATTCAACAATAACTCTGGGCGGACGAGCATATTGCCGGGGAATTTGGGCAGGTACTTGCGATCAAGAACGTAGCGAAATTCATCGCCCAACTGGCGGCCCTGCAAATAGTAATTCGTTAGGTAGCTGCGGGTCAGGCCCTGAGGATTGGGCAGTGAGATCCGTTTTAGATCGTCGAAGGGACGCGGTTGAGTGGCGAAGGTGAGCCCATAAACGTGGACTCGTGATCGCTGCGAGGCATTTGCAAGTTGTACCGTGAGCGACTTGTCGTTGAGCGTTGTTGACTCGATGTACAGCTTGGGTTGGTCACGAACTTGCAGGGCCCGCGTCTCACCAACGACGTAGCCGGCAATCTGCTCGCCCTCGGTCACACGCACGGCAAGTTCCACGCCTTCGTCCTTCAATCGCAGTTCATAGTCGCCAGCCGACAGTCCTGTGATCTCCAGATGTCCCTTGCCGAGTTTGATCTTATTGAGGTGATCGGTGATAAACGAGCCGCGTCGAATTTCGAGTAGTGAGAACTGTGCCGAGGTGACTTCAGTCGCGTCACCGTGGTAGGGAACGGTGATGGTCTGGCCAACTGAAGCAAAGCGCTCCGACGCGTAGGTTGACTGGACTTGATCAATATTCCATGACTGTCCGGATCCACCTGAGGTTTGAGTTCCTAGCTGAACAATGTCCGCCAATGAACCGAGTTGGATTTGTCCATTGTCGTCGCTGCGCAAGGCGACGTGAATGGCTTGACGGAAGTCACGATGCTTGAGCATGACTTCGACCAGTGTACCGGGCAATGCTTCGCCCGAGCGGCCGAATACATCCAGGAAATAGCCGTTGGGCCCGCGGGCCAGTTGCGCATCAGCGATGATGTGCGTCCGATCGACTGCGTTGATCGGAAACTCTTGAGAGGCAGTTAGAGTTATCTTCTGTTGGTCGGACAAGCGAGTGACTAGGCCGAGCAGCGTGACACTTATGTTCACCAAACGCGGCGGGATGCGAAGATCGTAAGTAAAATCGACGTCGTCCTGCAGCTTAATATCGGGCACCGTCAGCGTAGATGTGATCCCGTCGCGATCGGTTGTTGTTACGGTGAGGCTGACATCTTCCAACGTCGACACGCTGATAGGTGAGTCGGCGAGCGTCAACTGCGGCCTGATCAAGAGAGGTGCGATTCGTCGGCTACGCACAGACTCATTGTTGATGTGAATGCCGGCGCTAAGTTGATACGATTCCGACTGATGTTGGATATGGGCGAGTGTTGCCAGGTTTTCGTGCAACAGGATAATGGCCTGCTGACTGGCATTTGCCGTGAACGGCAGCAGAATCTCGCCGCCTTCGCCGGCAGTATAGAGTGTGCCGGACATCCAGACTTGCGCATCCTTCACCGCTTCAAGCTGCTCATTTAATACCGTAATGGCTTGTCCAGCGGACGTGGTGCGGATTAGGTGGCTCAGCTTGCCTTTGTGAAGCAGCGCTCGGCTGCTTGTGCCGTTGCCAATCAAGTCAATGACGTAGATGCCCGGTTCCTTCAATTCTGGAAACGTCAGGCGTTGTCGAATACGACGGAAAGGCGTTTGCTCAAACTTGTGCGCCGTTGCCTGGTTAGCTACCAAACCGTCAAGACTAATGTCGGTGGGCACGTGAACCAATTGGTCGCGATAGTAGTTCAACGCATTGATGCGGAACACCTTCACCAACAGATTCGGAACATTCTTGACGTAGACGTCGAGTGCAATTTCGTCCGCGGCGGAGTACGCGGTCGAATTTGTCGGCGCGAAGTCGATATCGACGCGATCACGTAGCCGCTGATATTCTTCCGGCGAGAGCAGATTCGACCATTGGTCTGGGTTGCCCAGGCCGTTGACAATCTTCGCTTCCGCAAACAACGGCTTTAGATAAGCATCCGTCACGAATGGCTGATACTCAGCGTAGTTCTTGGCGTCGGCCAAGAAGTGCAGCAGGTAGGTGCGCACGACTTGGTCATCACTTTTAATCGGGGGCAGCAATGTGGTGATCTGATAATCTTGGTTCAAGTCCGCGACAACGCGGCGATTGCCTAACTGCTGCAGGTATCGAGGATTGATGTAATGGACGGTTCGCGGCAACTTCAGATAGGTCAAGAGACGCTGCTTGTCGTATTCACCCAGGCGAATATCGAGTGCGAGTTGGTGATATAGGACGTGCGCCTTCATCGAGTTGTGGGCGTCATTGAGCCGTTGCACGAAGTCCCATAGCGTTTCCAAATAGGCTCGCTGTGCTTGCAGATCTCGTTGCCATGGAACGTCGGCCGACGGCACGAGCTTGGAGATGTACGTCTGCACAAAGACGGTTTCATTGAGCAGGCTGGGGACTTTCACGAGCAACTCGTCTAGCTGAGCTCGCGTTAAGTGCAGATGAATTGGTGGGTGACCGAATGGTGGTGCGTCATTCTCTTGCAAGTCGGCGGCGATCAGATTCACTAAGTTCGGCACGTCGGGCCGGGTGAGCCGACCAATCAAGGCGCGACGTTCCTCCTTAGACAGGTCGGTCTGAGCCAACCAGTTGAGCGCTGAGTCTTCAAAGCCGTTCAGAGTTGGCTGATTGGATGCAGCCTGTTGTCGCAACCTTTCCCGACTGATCAACTGAGGATCCAGCGTGGTTGGCAGTACCGCAGCGCGGTCGGCTGCCTCACGCTGATGGTTGAAGCGGAGGCCGAGATGGTTTGTGAGATAGGAAAGCGTGTTCTGGGGCGAACGGGAATAGAGGAGCAGAGCTTGTCGATGGCGAATCTCCTGGACTCGCGGGGTGACCTGGTGACGCTGAATCCACTGATTCAACATGGGGTCGATTCGGTCAAACTGCTCGACATTCAAAAAGTGAAGGCAGTGATAGTAGTAGTAGTCCTCAGTGCCCGGCACGAGTCCCTGCAGTGGCACTTCCCGATTCGGAGCCAACGCGAACTCTTCCAAGAAGCCCACGACACCGGCCCGCGCGGTCCGCGAAAGGCCGGTCGTTGCTGCTGTGATGGCCATAATCAATCCTAGGTGGCAAAGGAAGACTTTCCGCAACGTGCTTCGAATCATCAACATGGTACTCGGCCTGACTGCTGTAAACCTATGGGAACCCGGTCTGAATCCCGGGTAGATTGTTCGGTTGAGGGTTGGACGCGGCAAAACGTCCTAAAGTTTCCCTCCGAATTGAAGTTTTTCAAAAAATATGCGCGGAAGCAGTCCGCCGAAGGACGCTAGCCGCGGTTCTCACTGGAGCTCGAGACTCAGCGACAGGACGGAACCGACGCTAACGCGTTGCGGCGAACTACTCGAGCGTGACGGCATACGACCGACTGTGCTAAGATATGCCCGACTCGCTGGGAGCGTTCCGGCGGTCCCTTTGTCCGTGTCCAAATCTCAGTCTCAATCGGGTGTTGCTATCGTGTGGCTTTCCATGATGTTCGTTGCAGTTGCCTTGTCACAAACGGAGAATCCACTCAGTGAAAAACCCGTGCGACGCGTCATCGTGCACGCCGATGACGCGGGTATGTCACACTCTGTCAATCGTGGCACGATTGACGCGATGGAGCAGGGCAGTGTTTCGTCCGCCAGCATCATGGTGCCGTGTCCTTGGTTTCCGGAATTTGCCAAGTACGCCAAGGAGCATCCAGACCGCGATTATGGAATTCATCTGACGTTGAATTCCGAATGGGACCTGTATCGTTGGGGGCCGGTTGCTGGTCGTGAACGTGTACCAAGCCTCGTCGACGAGCATGGCTTTCTCTGGGACAACGTGGCGCAGGTGGCAGCCAATGTGAAAGTTGAGGAAGCGGAGATCGAACTGCGTGCACAAATCGAACGTGCGCGAGAGTTCGGCGTGCCGTTGAGTCATCTCGATACACACATGGGTTCGGCTTTCGCTCGACCGGATCTGGCCAGGCTGTACGTCAAGTTGTCACTCGAATATCAACTGCCGGTGTTAGTCGTGCGACCGACGCTAGTGAATCAACTTGAGCAAGCGTTTCCCGAGGTCTTGCGGATCATCGAGCCGCTCGAGGCGGCTGGTATGCCGGTGTTAGATGAAGTGTATCAGTTCTATGAACATGGCCCGTTCGAACAACGCAAAGCGAAGTACCTGGACACGCTTCGCAACTTGCCGCCCGGCACTAGTGAGATCATCATTCATTGCGGATATCAAGACGCCGAACTGACGGCGATCACAGGTAGCGTCGACATTCGTGACACGGATCGCCAGACCTTTATGGATCCTGACGTGCGTGCTTGTCTCGAACAGGAAGGGATCGAATTGATAACGTGGAAGCAGTTCGGCGCGAAGCCGAAACCGTAATCGCGATTAGTCGTCTTGCCACTTTCTGTACTCGTCCGGCGTATCGATGTCGTCGAAGCTCGTGACCGATTCGACGGCAACAGTGCGATAGCCCGTACGCTGTACAAGAGCATTGAGACCGTGATCGGGCGGTAGACCCGTCACGTCACTAGCCCGTGACCACGGAAACAGCACCGGGTGTCCCCGACGCTCGTCGCATACGGGTATCAGAATCTGCGGTGAGTTAACATCGTAGTTCGCGAGAAGTTGGTTGATTACCAGCGGGTCCAACCTTGGCAGATCGGCGGGAGCCACCAACCACACGTCGCTCGTCCCGGGTGCCATTGGACCTTGTTGCTTCAGCCAAGCAATGCCGGCCTGAATCGAAGCACGCATGTCTTGAGGTGGCGGCGTCGCGCGAACAATGCTCAATCGCTGCGTATCCAAGCTACTCAGGGCGCTGATTACATCATGAAGCTCCTGATCGTCAGCACGAATCACGACTGCGATGTGATCAACGTTACTGGCCAACCAAGCTGTAACGACGATTTGAATTAGCGGCCGCCCATCTGGTGCCGGCAGCAGCAACTTTGGCTGCCCCATTCGCTGACTCTTGCCTGCCGCTGGTACAATGGCAAAACTTCTCATGAGGGGTTCACTGTCGTGCTGCATGTAACCTTCAGGTAGTGTTTGAGAACCGATGTGGGATAACGTGTAATGAGTGACGAACTTGATCGACTTCTAACTCATATTCAGCAACCGTTGCGCTGGTTAGTGATGACAGGCGCGGGAATTTCGGCCGAGAGTGGAATTCCGACCTTTCGCGGACCTGAAGGTTACTGGACGGTGGGTTCACGCGAATACCGACCGCAACAGTTGGCAACTCGTTCCATGTTCGCCAGCCAACCTGAGTTGGTCTGGGCATTCTATTTGTATCGCATTGACGTCAATCGACAAGCGGTACCTAACACAGGACATTTGGCCCTGGCACAAATGTCACACAAGCTGGGCGATCGCATGGCGCTGATTACTCAGAACGTCGACGGGTTGCATCACGCTGCCAACCATGAACCTACGCGACTCTGGGAGATCCACGGCAACATCCGTTATCTGAGATGTTTCAACGGCTGCCGGCGCGATCGCTGGCCGCTGCCGTTTGATCAGGTCGAATGTAATCGTGTGCGCGACCAAGCATTGAGTGAACGTGAGCTTGCGCTGCTGCGTTGTCCTGATTGTGGCGGTTGGGCGCGGCCGCACGTGTTATGGTTTGACGAGTACTACGACGAGCCCAACTATCATTGCGAAACCGCGCTCGCCGAGGCTTCCCGAGCGGACATCCTGTTGGTCGTCGGCACGTCCGGCGCCACGAATCTTCCGAATATCGTTGCACGCGAAATGCTACGCCAGGGCAGTACCGTCTGGGAGATCAACCCGGAGTCGACCGTCTTCACTACGTTGGCTCGCAAGTCAGGCGGCGGGCTGATTGATGCCACCGCATCCGAAGCATTGGCGCGAATTGCCACGGCTGTCCGCGGATAAAGCGTAAATGCGAGCCAATCTAGTTCGCCGCAACGCGCAAGCGTCGGTTCTGTCTCGCCGCTTGGGTTCACGTAAACGACTTACGCCGCACTATTACAGACAATCCACCTAGTCCGCTTAGACAAGCCATGAGTGAGTTCGGTTCAGGCACCGACGCCACCGCGGGTCGTGGACCTTGTTCGTAGCCACCTTCCTGCATCGCCAAAACCAGGTCGCTGCTTTCGAAATCTCCGTCGCCGTCCCAATCTCCATCGGCCCAACCCGCATTGCCGGCGATGCCGTCGGCGTACTTGCCCCGTTGCATCACGAACACGAAGTCAGCTGTATCGAACTGTCCGTCGAGATTCGAGTCGCCCAGGTAGGTCGCTTTGATCTCGTTGACCCAAAAAGTCCGATCGAGCGACGATACGGTTCCATCTTCGTTGACGTCGAAGCGACTCGCCGTTTTGCCAGCGAGTATCGCCGAGGTGAGCAGATCGATGTCCGTTGCGTCAAGGCTGCCGTCGTTGTTGAAATCGCCTGGAATACTGCTGGCCAAACTTTGGAGTCGATAGATCTTGCCCGTCTGTGAATTCGCATTGGCAAAGCCACCGTTCGGGGAGATATCGGCCATGTAAAGCGAATCGTATGTTGAAAGCAGCCCGTCGATATGACCGACGTTGGGTTCGTCGTTGGAGATCATGTGAAAGTAGGAATTGTCTGCCAAGTTGACATACACCAAGGGGTTCTCCTCGTTGGCGACTCCCGCGGCGGGGAACTTGCCATGCATCGTTACGAACATGCCGCCTTGCAGCGCTGCTGGAAACGCAGTCGGTGACAAAGCAATGTCATTCGGGCCCTCCGACTCACTACCGTCCGGTGCCGGTATCGGCTGAAAGGCAACCAGCGGTTGTGTCGCGGCGCCACCGACGAGGTTCCCCGTGCGATATTGAGTGTAATTCTCTGGGAAACCGAAATTGACGAGCGTCGTGGCGATGTCGGCCGCGGAAATGACGTTCAGTTCATCTGCGCTGTGTGGCTCGTTCGGATTAACAAGTCCATCGATGCCGTTATCCTGCAGATAGAGATCATTTGTCAGCGGATCAAATACCATTCCGGCAGCGTTTCGCAATCCGGTTGCAAGTTGGATTGGCGGAGAAGAAGACAAGTTCGTGCCGTCGTCCGTGATGCGAATCAGGTGCAACGCATCACCGGCGAGTTGTGCATTCGGGCCGATATTACTCGTCATATTGAGCGTCGTGGTCGTCTCGGCAAAGTTCTCGCGCGAACCAAGTTGAAACACGAGATCATACGAGTTTGGAACGCCAGGTGTCTCACGAATTGCCAGCGCCGAATGGGGGTGCAACCATGAGCCGCTATAGCTAATTGTCAGCTTGCCGGCTAGCGACGGAGGATCCGAGGGTGTCGCTCCTTTGCGATAGATCGCAATCGGTGCGCCGGAGCCTTGTCCGGTCGTGACCAATAGTTGTCCCGCGGATCGCAGCGCGGTGAGTTTACCACTGGGCACGTTGTCGACAAGCGTCGTCGTGCTGTCCGCAATGCCATCACCGTCGGTGTCTGCCAAGCGAATCAACGATCCGCTGGTCGATCCGAAAAACGACGAGCCATTACTTACAGCAACCAAGATCGACCCGTCGGATAGCTCTGTCATCCCAACAGGAAAGTTGAGCCCACTGGCGAACTCAGTCAGACGAAAGTCATCGCGATTTACGCCCGGACCTTGAAGTTGAAACGGATCCGCTGCGATTACCGCTGGGCTGCTCACCGCGAACAGCAGCCCAACTCCGAAAAAGGCGGTCAGGTTACGTTGGACGTTGCGAAACATCAGAAAGATTCTCATCGTGGCAAGACAAACGTCTGTTACTTCGGCTCGTGCTCGTGCACTAGCGCACCTGGCACGATCCATCAGGTAGTGTGACAGTCGATCCAGACGGTGTCAACGAATCGGATGTCTCGCTCCATTTGTGGCTAAGTTCAATTGGTCACTGCGGAGTAGCATCGGATTTGCCCGCTCAATGATTTCCCCGCAACGCCTTCACGTTGGACCTATCGGCGTAAATCGTGGCTAGCGCTGGGCGGAAAAAGCCAAGGGCTGAGTTTCGCAAACAAACTATGGCAGAGCGTCTTTCGACGTGCCGCTTGGCGTGCGAGAAGGTGTCGCTTGGAATGCGGACCACAGACGCTCGATGTGATAGAGGTGCCACATATGTTCCTGGCCGCTCGTCCCGTCATAACCGAGTACGATAAATTGGCCTGCGTGTGCTCGGGAAGTGCAATGCGGTTCGTCATCTCCAACCATCGCATTCGATGTCACGTTTTCGCGCTGTACGTGAAGTTGTGTCAGTAAGTAGTCAGCGGTTTCGGTGGTGCTCGCGTAGGGTGTCGTTTGTGCTGAATGTGAAATCGCGAAATGTTTCTTACCGGCCACGGCCGCTTCGGCGAAAGTCAGAAACTCCCGCATGTGGTCTGGAAACACAAGTCGTGGCATCGTGCCGGGATTGTCGACCGGTCTGTCGTCTTGAGCCAAACTTGCGTACAGCGAGTCTGCCAAGAAGAGGTTATCGATACGAGAGAAGTTGTCACTCGATTTGAGTAGCTCGCGCACCGCACCGTAGCCGGCACTGAAGCTGGATAATGTGAGTCCGTGTTCACGCACGATCGGCACCGGTAGCGCCAATTCGCTTGCCTCCGCTTGTGTTTGCGCGAGAATTGATCGCTCCCAACGAGTAAGTTCGTTGGTCGCGATTTTCAAAATCTGGGAAAGCAGTTGCGGGTCTCGTTCAACAGGTGAGCGATACGCCGAGGATAGGCCGGGAAAATTGACCACAACCAGCATCTGTTCGGCGCCGGATCTCGCGAATGCATCTGCAACGACTTCTGCTCGCCCGTGGAAATGAACCAAGAGTGGGGCGGACTGCCGCTGCTTGACCCAAATAGCGAGGTCAGCGGGTTTCGCCCAGACTTGCATCGTGCCGTTGTCGAGTGGATGAACTTCCGACTTCAACAAGCTATCGTGGTCGGCGACGGAAACGGCGATGGCGAGCAGGAAGCAGATTGTTGTCATGAGTGCACATGCGTTAGACAATGGGACGAATGATGAACGACCATTGTAGACGCATCTGTACCTGATGCGGAGCAGCCCGCGGAGGATGATCGCCGCGAGATTGGCGAAGGCGGTGAAAACCTAATCGGCTGGCTGATGGTAGTTGCAAGGACGCTCGAAGAGAACGCAGTTGGTGTGCGCAGGTCTTAGGAAGTTTACATTCGAACAGTACCAGAGAACTACGCTCAATTGCGTCAGGCCCTATCTTGGTGAGGCGTCGAGGATTCTGACGCCAACATCTCGTACGACGTAGAGCAGGCGTGCGTCGTCCAAGAATCGCACTGCAGTCACGAAACGACCGGCGTCAAAGCTGCCCATTCGTTCGCCAGTCTCAACGTCCCAGAGGCGAATCATTGAATCTCCGGCGGTGACGATGCGTTTACCATCCTTGGTGACATCAACTCCTCGTACGCCTCCAGTGTTCAGCGTTCGCGTTGTGTGACTTTCAATGTGATGGAGCCGGACTCCTGTCGCGTCGCCTCCGATCACCCACTCCTCGTCAGCGGTGAATGCAAGGTCCTCCACGCCATCACTGTGGTCAAACTTGGCGACAAATTGGACGGTGTTGCCCTCAATCTTCCAAACGCAAACGGCACCTGGTGTTTGAGGGCTGCCGTAGCCAGTGGCGAGCCAAGCTCCGCTGGGTGAGAATCTCATCGCGATCATCCGTGGGTCTGCGACCTCCACTTGTTGCGAAACAGCTACCTGCTTTCCCGTCTGCCAATCCTTGAGTGCCAGAACACCCGGCCCAACGGAAGCAACGATGTGCTTACCATCGAGAGTAAATTTCGCCTTGCCTCCTCCTGCAAATTCGCTCAGGAATCTACCGTCACGATGCCATATCCAGGTGTTCGATCCGGTGACGGCAATTGTCTGGCCGTCGGCGGAAATAGAAATGTCCGAGACGTATGTCGGCACCTGATCTTCGTTCCTTGGCAGGTCTCGAACGATGTTGGCGATGTGTTGAAACCCCTTACCTCGCTGCCATACCCTAAGATCTTCCTCGCGGGTTACCACCGCGGCCATCCCCTCGATCACTCCTACCGCGTGCAGACTGTCGTCGTGCACCGGGCCGACTTGCGGCCGGCGCAGGGGTCTGAACAGCAAGTTCGACGTTCCCCCGATCACTAAAGTGTCTGTCTCTGGGAGAAATTCGAGTCCACGCACAAGCACATTGAGCTTGAACTGATCAACTCTGACTTGTCGGTCGACACTCCATACTTCGACCCATCCACTTTCGCTTGTAATCGCCACGAGGTTGTCGTCAAGGAACTTGATGTCCCAGGGCCAACCAACTGCAATTTCGAAGCGACGTTCAGCTTTGTCGCCTGCGACATCCCAAACGGTAACGCCTTTCTTGCTACTAACAGCAAGTAGCCGACTATCGGGAGAGAAACTCGCCAGCCTTGATCCCCTGTCAGCACCCTGATTGGGAAGCTGATGTTTTGCTTCAAGTTGTTCGGCATCAAGAACATGGATTAGGTAGTCATAGCCGGCGGTAATCGCGATCGATTTCCCGTCCGGGGCGAAGGCAAGCGATTTGCCAGAAAAGTCCGACTGCGCCATTAGCTTACCGTCGATTGAATCCCTAATCACACACGTGTGTTGTCGTTGCAATTTTCCATCATTAATCTCCTCCAGGTCGACTGCCCAACCCAGCGTTGCGATGCGACCATCCGGCCCGACTGCGACGGAGTAACAATCGGGCTGAGCAGTGCCTGAACTGATATCTGTCCCAACTGGGTTGTCGCTGTTGAGATCGAAGCGAAGGAGCGGCGAATGATCGCCTCCCCCAGCCTTCGCCTGTGCCGCAGAGTAGAGGAATTGGTCGTCTGGCGAAAATGCAATCAGCGCTGCCGCGGCCAAGAATGCGGGGGCGAGCGGTTCGCTCTTGAGAATCGTTTGGCGGTAGTCGTTCTCTAAATCGACGACGGATAGCTGCCCTCGGACTGTCAAGATTGCCAGCCAACGACCGCCAGGACTTCGACGTACTTCTCGAATTCGTTCGTTAAGCGTAACGCGATCGTCGCTCCGCAGTTCATTGCGCAATGCGTTCAGCGCGCCCCATTCGAAGGAACGCAGGTCTACTTGACTGGGCCCTGGCGTCGTTGCCGCGAGCGCTCGGTTCACGGCATCATGATGACCGTCAGCATAGTCTTCGAATCCACCATTAATCGTTGGTGCGTACCGCAACCTTCGCTGTAGTTCTGCCTTAGCGTTTGCACTCGCAATGCCAAACACTAAAACGCCAGCTAATAACGCCAACGTCAGGAGCGAACTTATCACAAGTAATGGATTACGCCGCATCCATCGCTGGCCAAGCTGCAGCGGGTTGGGGCGCTTGCCAAAAATCGGTTTGTCGTCTAACCAACGTCTGAGGTCCCGCGCAAGGTCGTCCGCCGTGTCGTATCGATCCTCTGGATCCTTGCTCAACGACTTGCAAATTATCGTTTCGAGTTCTCGAGGAAAGTCATCTGCAACTCTGCACGGAGCGATCGGTTGCTGAGTCGCTACCAGATGCAACAGTTCTTCACGATTTGTCCCGTCGAAAATGGGCCTGAGTGTTGCCAATTCGTAAAGAGTCGCCCCCAGTGCATAAACGTCCGTGCGATGATCTATCGAGACCCGTTTGCCCAACGCTTGCTCAGGAGCCATGTAGCGAAGAGTGCCGATCAGGTCACCGGTCATGGTTAAGGATGCGTCCGATTCGATCCGTGCCAGACCGAAATCCGTCACGTACACCTTGCCAGAGGTGTCGAGCATTAAGTTGGCTGGTTTCACGTCGCGGTGAACGACACCTTGTTCATGGGCAAAATGCAAAGCATTTGCGGCTTGTTCACCCAGTTGCGCCACTCTTCGGTAGAATGGGGTGCCGACTTCGGTTGGCACCACCGTGCTGAGTTCGGCGAATCCACGTGTTTCTTGCATCTCTGCGTGAGACGAATCGCCGTCGACGGAATTGGAGTTCTCAGTCAAAGCGACGGCATGCTGAGGCGCTTCGCCTCGAATTCTGCGTAATTCAAGGATCACTTCCGCGAGTGACTGTCCCCGAATTAGCTGCATTGCGAAGTAGTGGATGCCACGTTCTTCGCCTACCGAGTGCACGGTCACGATATTCGGGTGATCCAATGTGGCCGCCGCTCGAACTTCGTTTTTGAACCGCGCCAGACCGCGCGAATCTGCCAGAGTGGCAAAGGGCAATACTTTCAGCGCAACTCGTCGCCCAATCGAAAGCTGTTCCGCTTCGTAGACCACTCCCATTCCACCCTGACCGACTTGGCGAATCACCGTATAGTCACCCAGTGTCATGGCGGACAGATCGGCATCCGGATTATTATCGGAGAGATCTTGAAACGAACGGAGCTGCTTGATCAACGCTTCGCCGCAATCCGGATGGTCGCGACGAATCTGCTGCAAATCAAGTACTTCGCCGGCCAACATACGGTCGACGTAACGACCGAAGTGCGCTTCAAGTTCGGTTTCGTCGCTCGCCGCTTCGGGGCGGTTCATCTCATTCATGATATGGCCATCAAGCTCAGAGCTTTCGGTCAGGCGGCAAATGGATACTCGCCGTATCGCCAAAAAGTTGCGCCAGTTTCTGTGTGGCCCGCCAAAGCAACTGAGTGGTTGCGTTTTCGGTACGTCCGATTCGTGTCGCGGTTTCGCGAATTGAAAGACCTTCCAGGCGAGTGTATCGAATCACTTGCTGCTGTTCGTCTGTCAACATCGCAAGGCATGAATTCAATCGATCAAATCGCTCCTCGCGACGGACGTGTTGGCTGGGTGACGTGTCGTTAACGGCTTGCAGCTGCTCTTCCTGCAACGGACGAATCCGCGCGTAGCGGCGCGAATGGTTGTAGATCACGTTGATCGCAATTCCGCAGAACCAGCTCGCCAATGCGCCTTCACCTTGCCATTCGACCTGCGTGATCGACTGCAGCGCTTTCAGCGACGTTTCCTGGACCACGTCGTCAACCTCCACACGCATCAGCAGGTCCGATGACATGCGACTTGTGGCAAATGCTGTTAACCGCAGTCGGAGTCGTTCAAAAAGCTGATCGAATGCTGCACGGTCCCCTGCGCGAGCTGACTCAAATAGCGGCTTTAGACCTAGCATCGGTTTTATCTCAGGATCACGAAATGGCACACACACGCGTTCAAGGAAGTGCCCGTTTGTCGTGACGTTCGCGCCAGCGCAATCAACGAGCGGACCTCATGGGCGCGCTCGTCGACACGACGGCTGGCGGTGCATGCCAACGGCCGCGTGACGCGAGTCGCAGTAGTTAGGTCACAATGCTGGCCAATCTTACGCGCTATCTGAAAAAAACGCGACTTTATTCCGAACTCGCATAAAATCGCCTCCATGGCAATTCTCAGCGTAAGTTTCCCGCCCCTTCACACCTGACTCGATGTGTGACGGCATTGCTCACCTGAGCTGCCGGTGCCGGCACGGACTCCCCCCTCCCGTCTAGAGGATGTTTGAAATGAATTCGAGTTATTTGACCACCTGGAAAACGCTGAGTTTTGTGTTGATGGCACTAACGGCCACCCGTTGTCACGGCGAAGTGATTTTCGACAACGGCTTAACTCCCGCCGACATCAATGGAAATGGAATGGCGTCTTTCTCATTCACGAATCCCGTCGCAGGACATCAATATCAAGTCGCCGATGACTTTGTGCTATCTGGCGAGGGCCTGTGGTCGGTAAACGGTGCCCGTTGGACGGGTGTCGTGGCGAATGGTTTCGAGCTGACGCGAACAATTGGCGATACGCTGGATTTCGATATTCTGATATTCAAGGATGACGACGGACGCCCGACCGGCACGCCGCAAGACATGCTGCCCGGCACCTCGATTGCAGCCCGGCAGGTTCAAGCAACAGGTATGGACAACGGCGTGTTCAACTTCGCCGCCGAATTTCAGGCCTCATTTGATCCGATCGTGCTCGACGCCGGGACCCCGTATTGGATCGTGATTGCGGCCCGCGACGAGTATTCGTTTCTAGAATCGAACCAGACGGGGCAGGGCTGGGCTTGGCTGGGCGAAATCGACTCCGGAAACGCCTGGCAAGGCGGAGCCGATTATCGCGACAACTGGCTACAGCAACAGCGACACCAGGACTTCGGGCTCTTCGGCACGGCGCTCGCGCCAACCTTGCCCGGTGATTACAACGAGGACGGTGCTCTCGATGTGCTCGACATCGATCTTCAAGCCGACGAGATGCAGAAGCCGCAGGCGGAGCAGGATCTCATCCGCTACGACCACAATGGTGACTCAATCGTAGATCGTCGGGATCGAGCGATTTGGGTTGGAACGCTGCGTCATACTTGGATAGGTGATGCCAACTTGGATGGCGAATTCACCAGTCTGGATTTCGTCACCACATTTGCAGCGGGAAAATACGAGCAGACGGTCAAGGCGAGCTGGTCCGAAGGAGATTGGAACGGCGATCTCCGCTTCAACACGTCCGATCTCGTAGCAGCATTCGAAAGTGGAGGCTACGACCGCGGGCAATTTGGCGCGACGGCTAGTGTCGTACCGGAACCAGACGCCAACTGGCTGGTGTCGCTCTCCATCGTTCCGCTGTTGTGGCAGTTGCGTTGCCGCAAACACGTGACAATGCCGAGCTGCGAGGTCGGTTAGTCGCGGTGTAGCCGCTGGCGATCGCGGTCGGAGTAGTCGGCGTGAGTTCTCGACTGCAGATGGCGACGCCAGAACTCAGCCATTAGCTGACAATTTGCCAAGTCGTTCCTACGGACAAGCGGCTTGGCGAACATAACCTGATTGGCCCAGTCAATCGTGAGAGCTGGGTACGGCCGATCAAGCAACTTGAACGAATCGCCAACCCCTAAGCTGCCTGCCTGTATTACCCGCAGATACCAACCCGTAGGCCGAGTCTGCTGAACCGGAACAGTTCTGCTGGTGTGTGTCACCGGGGGTCTGTCACCGGGGGTCGGGTCCACAAGCAGGTCTGTCGTCACCGGAGGTCCTGGTGAGTGACAGACACCGGCAGTGACAGACACCGCAGGGAATTCACTGAGTGACAGACACCGGCAGGGAGAGCAACATCACACTGAACTCGTCACGTCGTCGTTTATTCCCGTGTCGCGCGGCGCTGTTGGTATTCGCTGCGTCTCGACGTCAACTCGGGGACCAGCGTCGTATCCTGCTGCTCGGCCAGCA
>JAGQPK010000169.1 GCA_020426755.1 Planctomycetales bacterium | reverse complement strand
CGCTGCTGTCAAACGCTCGATAATAAACCGTTCCAGAGACTCACGAACCAGGCCTAGCTGTTTGCGAGCCTCATCGGTTTGCGGCGTTGTCACGGAGATGAAAACTGCTTGATGTCCGCGCAGCGTTCCTTTCTGATTGGCCAACTGAGCTTGACCGTGGCGGGCAAGTGCCGGCAGGAACGCGATCGATAGCATGAACGCACAGACGATTGAGCGACGGCAGTCTGTCACAGCGACATCTCAGCTATTGCGTGATTGATAGGCGAGCTTGGATCTCTTCGAGTGATGGCTCATGAATCGCCAAGACATCACCATGTCCTTGCCAGGCCTCTTCGGGAAACGTCAATTTGTTCTGGTCGGCATCATAATTCGCCAAGCGATACTGATGCTCGGCTAACATATCGCGGACCATTTCCGGAGTGGTGTCAAAACGAGCGAGCAAGTGAGATTTGAGCTCCATCAACCAGACGGGCGGATTGCCGGCATTGAGCATTTCGGCGGCACCGCGAAAGGCGAGCGGTTCCGCTCCTTCGATATCGATCTTGCCCATCGCGAAACGACGGCCTGACAACTTATCGTCCAGCTTGACGCTCGGCACTTCGTCGTACGGCAATTCGCCGCTCTGTTGTTCAGCCTCTGTGGCAATTCGATTTATCAGATCCCAGCCTTTCAAGAATCGGATCGTGCCATTCTCCGCGCCTACCGCTGCGCAGTGAGCTTCAACGATCGAATCGAACTGATTGAGTTGCACGTTCTCCAAGAGTCGCTCAAAGGAACGCCCATTCGCTTCCAAACTCAGCACATGCCCCGTCGTGCCCACGCAGGTGGATGCGAGCAGTGTGAAGATGCCAATGTTCGTGCCCACGTCAACGAAGGCATCACCGGGACGCAAATAGCGACGCACGAAGTGCATCTCATCGTAGTCCGGCCACCCGTTCGTGTAGATCATCAGTCCCGCGCCGTTGCTTTCCGGATAGCATTTCAGCTTCACACCATCAAACATCGGGTGGACTTGGGGAGTACGACGAATCCGCTTGTGAATCTGCCAACCCACTGAACGGCACAATGCCTGCACCCGGCGGCCTTTGTTTGACGGGTGGTTCCAGATGAAATGCAGCAGCTTGAGCGGAATCATGTGGCGGTCCAGTCGATGGGGAAACCTCTGATTATCGCATCGGAGCGGATTGAATCCAACCGGACCGGGGTGCCGTCGGGCGGGGAATGATCAGCGGTCCGCAGAAATAGGCTGGTTGTACCGAGCATGACGGCGTTTCACTTGCTGATGATTCGCAACTCGTCTATGCTCGGGAAATGAACCTGATTCAGCGGTTGCATATCCGGTCGTATGGGGCGTTGGTGCTTGCTTTCTGTTGCTTGGCTCGCCCCCAGCTTTACGCGGCCAACGCAATCTTGGCGGGAATCGATCGTCGCATCGAAACGCACCGCACTTCGGCTGTCGAGTTGCGACTCAGACGGTCAGATGGTGCCGTGATAGCGCCGAACGCCGCGGTGCACGTCGAAATGACCGAGCATGCATTTTTGTTTGGCGCGAATCTCTTTCGATTCGACGACATCCAGAACCAATCCCATCAAGAACTTTACCGCCAGCGCTTCGCTGAATTATTCAACTACGCGACGTTGCCGTTCTACTGGGAGTTCTACGAACAACAGCCCGACATGACGGCCGAATTGCATCGTCGCACGATCGCGGAGTGGTGTCGAGACCGAGGCATTCGCTGCAAGGGACATCCGCTGGTCTGGGTCTTGGAGCCCCCCTGGGTTGCCCAGGCACCGGATGGAGCGGCGCGCGTCTTCAGCCGCGTACGGCGTGAAAGTGCGGCCTTGCAAGGTTGGGTTAACTATTGGGATGTGGTGAATGAACCTGTGGTCGGTGGCACGTTTGCCGCGGAACGTAATGCGATGCAGTTGGCAAAGGCCTACAAAACACTCGGCACAACCGAACTCATTCGCCAAGCATTCGCCGCCGCTAGAACAGGTAACCCGCACGCCACCTTGATTCTGAATGATTTTGATACATCGCGTCGGTTCGTCAACGTGGCGAAGGAGGCACTCGCGGCGGGTGCGGATATTGACGCGATTGGGATTCAAAGCCACATGCACGATGGCTATTGGGGTGCTGAACGACTTTGGAACACGTGCGAGCAATTCCGCTCGCTTCAGCTTCCCATTCATTTCACCGAGCTCACGATTCTCTCGGGACGTCTGCGATTGCCATCCGATTCAGAACACACCCCGGAAAACAATCGTTGGGCCAGCACGCGTGAGGGCGAGTATCGTCAAGCGGCCCAGGTCACCGAACTCTATCGCCTACTTTATTCACATCCGTCCGTCGAAGCGATCACTTGGTGGGATTTCACTGATCATGCCTCTTGGATGTTGGCGCCGAGTGGCCTGTTGACGAAAGAAATGCGCCCGAAGCCAGCCTACCGCGAATTGAAGCGGTTGATTCGCGGCGCTTGGTGGTCGCGCGTCGATGGCATGGCGACTGCAGATGGCCGTTTCAAACTGCGTGGTCATCACGGCAAGTATCAAGTTCGCGTGCGCGATGCGAATGGGCAGACACTGGTCGGTGACTTCACGCTGGCGCGAGATACGCCAGCGGATTTGATCGTCAAGTGCATCCGTGAATGATGCCCGGCTGAAGTCGCGACGCGCCGGCCGTGTTATGCCAGCGTTCGTGTCCGACAGACCGACGCTAACGCGTTGCGGCGAAGTTGAACTCCGGCCATTTACGCCCAACGTTTCCGCAACATGCCACACATCAGAGCACCGCTGAGCGCCAGCATGCCACCGGTCGGCTCTGGCACCGCACGCAACAAGCCACGAATCTCACCGCTACCCACAGTCGACGTATGTATGTTCAAGTAGGCTTCGCCGGCGTCGAGTCCCGCTATTAGATCCGTCATCGCGGAACCAACGGTGCCGCCATGATTGGTAATAAAGCCGGCGTTGTAGCTAGTGTCCAACGACAGATCGAAGGTCATGTCGTACGTTCCCGATGTTACGCCGCTCGGAAAACCAGGAAACGTCGGTGTCGGCGTGGCAACCCCTACGTTGCCGCCCGGTGGCGTGCAACAATGAATATGAGCAGCCGTGACGTTACCATCGAGCCCAGAGAAATCGGCCTGGACTCGCATCGTGGCGAGATCCAAATCAACGGTTACCGTCGCGGTCCCTGTGCCAGGGCTGGAAATCGCCGGTACCTCGGCATCGCCCGTCAGGACGGCCGTGTAGGTGACTTCGTGAGCGAACGTGAAAGCGGGGACGAGTACCAACAGGCTGAGTGCGGCGAGCGAGCGAATCATAGAGGGTAGACTCCTGGTAGTAGGGGAAAGCACACAGTTGCTGATGTGCTGACCTTTCCCATTCCTTGCGGAGCCAAAAAGTTTTTCCTAAGCGTTCTCCGTTAAGACCATCGCTTCCGCAAAAACGTGGTCAGAAGTGGCAGCCCCGCGAGCAGCGGCGCTGCACCCAGGGGTTCGGGGACGGGCATGACCGTACGACGTCCACGCTCGTAGCCGCCGTCTTGAAAGGCGAGCACAAAATCGCGAGACGTGAAATCACCGTCGCCATTCCAATCGCCATCGGCCCAAGTTGAATTAAGCGCAATCTCGTCTTCGTACTGGCCCGATTGAAAAACTGCCACCACGTCCGCCGACGTAAACTGTCCATCCAGGTTCGCATCGCCAAACCAAGTCTGTTTCAGGTCATGTACCCAGATGGTCAAGTCGTTCATGTCAAACAGGCCATCGGCATTCAGATCGAGGATGCCGTCGACAATCTCGCCGCGCATTCCGCGACTCAATAAATTGACATCCGTTAGATCGATACTGCCATCCGCGTTAAAATCACCCGGTAGGCCTGTATTCCAATAGGTGATCTCGAGCATCGGGCGTAGCTCTTGCGTCGCCACTTCACTGGCGAGAAGACGCCAGTCATCAGTGCCTTCGGTGGTTATCACCCAACCGAAGTTCGGATTACCATCAATCCAGCCTTGCACCGTGTCACGAACCGAATAGATCGCCGGTGCATTAATCACGTTTGGCTCGGCCAGGAAGTCGAAGTCGATTGACGCTTCGATTCCATCCGTGCTGACGCCGTTTTGTAGGTCGTTCCAGGTCGTTCGCGTGGTGTCCCAATCTTGCAACATGCGATGAACGCGAATTGAGCTAGTCGAGTTGGCACCGCCCGGTTCGGAACTCGTCGTGATCACGAGTTGTGCCGATTGAATTTGTGCGTTAGGAGGGATCTGGCCCGGCTGCGTGCCGATCAGGTCTTCGAAGCGAATCAGCACTTGACTGGGCTGCATCCCTTCATCGGCAAACAGATCGGCGTCGACAAACAGAGGCGACGTAGTCATGTAGGAGGCATCTGGACGGAATTGCCAGACTTGCGTGTCCGTCACACCGGCGTAGCCGCCTAACCCTTGTTGAAAACGTTGCGTCGTCAATGGACGTGGTGCCTCACCTACAAACGCTCCATAGATCGTATCGGACTGTTCTGCGAGTCCGGCGTGCGGCAGCTCATACATGTCTTCTAACGTTCGCAAGAGACTGTGCAACGTGTATCGCTCGTCAACAATGCCACGCTTGACTAGCGCGCCGGAGAAGATCATGGGAATCCGGTTGTCGCCTCGATAATTGTCTTCGTCCCAAACCACCATCAATAAGCTGTTGTTCTCGGCCGCCCAGTCTCGATAGGACGACAAGTTGGCACTCAACCAGTCATCGGCCGCCCCAATACTTGCACTATGCATGTTGTTTACTTGGTCCGGAATCACATACGTGACCGTCGGCAACGAGGCGAATCCAGCGGCGTCCGTCGGAAATTGATCGAACGGCATGTGCAAGCTGCCTGGCAAGGTGTTGGGGCCCGGTGTGTCGCTGTCGTCTTGCCAGTAAGTCCACGGAGCATGACGACGCACATAGTGACCGTCCGCGGCAACCATTGAGCCGGTTTCTGGGAGCCCTTGCGAATAAGCCGCAAACGTATAACCATTCGCCAGTAAGGTAGCGCCAAAGTTGGGTGTGTTCAGCGGCGGCAGTGTCGGCACGGCATCGGTCGCAATGCCCTGATTGTAACCTGAGAACAGGTGCATGTAGTTGGGCTGACTCGGGTGTGTCAACCCATAGGTATTGGTAAACAGTGCGCCGCCCTTGACCAGACTATTAATGTAAGGCGCCTCGACCGACCCAATTACTTGATCAAACGAATGGTTTTCCTCGACCACAATCACGACGTGGTCATATCGCGGCAGTTCAGCCAGACCTGCGGACGGAAAGCCAACGGCGTAACTAAAAATGAACACGCCAATTGCCCACCAGTGGCAGTGAGTGGCGACAATCCGCTTGATTTGGCACACGGCTCTTCCTTTCCTCCTTCGCAAGGCAATGCACTCACCGTGGTGAGGTTTGCGTGAACGATCGAGTTTACGGCGGTTGGTGCCGCGATTCAAGCAAAACGCCGCTTGCGGAGATGTGCCGCTGCACAGCTGGCCACCTTTTTTGGAGTGCGGCCGCGCCGGTGCCGCACGTCGTGCGGTTTTCTTTTTGGAGTGCGGCCGCGCAGCTGCCGCTTTCCAACGGAGCCAACCGGGTGGATGCTGCGGCTGACGCTCTAACACCGATTCGGCCAGAGTCCGGCGTTCGTGCAGCTTCCAGCTTGGTTGCAAAGCGATAGCTGCGCGATCGCACTCCAAAACACGCTCGCACTCCAAAAGAAGCTCGCCCTTCCAAAGCGACTACTCGAACTGAATATCACCCCAAGGCTGGTCATCATCGCAGTACGGCTGTGGAAAACTGGCGGGCCACGCCATCGCGCGAACCTTGATCCACGCCGCCAATTCACGAGTCGAGAATGGGGCGAGTCGATAATACGTTTGCAGATACTCGTCGTGAAATTGTCGTCGCAGGTCTTCGATGTCGAGCCATTTTTTCGGAAGTCGTTCCCGATGTTGCACTGTTAATGGGGCAAAACGTAAAAGGAGCGATGTTTGGGCGACGTCGGCCAGAGCAGCGCCGCGGGTGGCGTTCAACCAATTCAGGATCCACGTCTCATGCGCATCAATTAGCAAATTGGCAGGTTGGAAGTCGTTGTGACAAATCGTGTCAGCGCCGGAGATTCGCTCGACGTTCACCGCCTCCTGGATCGGTTCCGTTTCTTGACGATTCAGAATCTGAGCATCCAGCCAGTGGGGACCGGGCGGAAACCGTTTCCCATGGTCATCAGCGGACGTCGACACTCGCCCTGCGGATTGCGCGATTGCCGTCTCGAGCACTGCTGCCAGGTCCGGTAGATCGTCTGCCTTCATCGCATGTAATTTCACGTGGGCTGCCGCGAACCGCTGAGCGTGTGCGGAAACCTGCGTGGTGTCACCTAGTAGGCAGTCGAGCAACGACGTGCCCGGACACCGTTCGAAGCGGATTGCCGGTGCTCCATTGTGTGTAAAGACTTCGTGCACCGCAGGTGTTCGCACGCCGGCGGCAGAGACGGTCCGAACGATCGCTGCTTCCCGATGAGCGACCGCTGCAGGGACGGCTACGTGAAAAAGTTTGATGACATGATCGCCGTCACGTAGGTGCGTCGCCGTCAACGCTCGGCCTGTAAGCTGCGTTAATAGTCTGGAATCCGAGTCCGTAGGAGTGTTCTTCACTTCCTCGCTCCTAGATTACCACCCGTGGACAACCCGCGACGGTTAGGACACAGTATCTCGATTAAGGATCACAAATCAACAAAAACTTCAAATTCTCACGCGGCTTCGATCCGAATGTCGTTCGCTGTCATGAGTAAGTCATACGGATCAATGAAAGCGCCCCTCCAAAAAGCGATCAAGGAGCATCAAGATGGCAATCTGGATGCAGCGGAGAAGCTCTATCAGCAGATTCTTGCGGGTGATCCCGGTCAGGCCACGGCTCTGCATTACTTAGGCGTCATCGATCTACAACGCGGCCAGTTTTCCTCCGCACGTCAGCGAATTGAAGCATCGCTGAAACGTGACCCAAACGACATGGCTGCTTGGAACAACTTGGCCAACGTGATGTATGCGCTCGGACATTGGACCGAATCCCTGCGGTGTGCCGCTGAAGTCTTGGACCGAGACGCGGCCAATGCGGTGGCACTGAATCATCAGGGCAACGCGCTGCTCCGGCTCCGTGAAGATCAAGAGGCCGTCACCGCTTTTCGGGCCGCTGTGGCCGCGCAGCCGCGGTATGCCGAAGCCTGGTCGAACTTGGGGCACGCGTTGCTTGTAACTGGGACCACCGTCGATGGCGGGGAAGCAGAAGCTTGCTGTCGCCGTGCCATTGAACTGTCACCAGGCCTAGCAGCGGCCCATAATCATTTGGGCCTTGCACTGAATCAGCAGCAACGCGCCGTCGAGGCACTTGCGTCGTTTCAGCAGGCAGCCAAGTTGGCGCCGCACATGCCACAGGTGGTCGCCAATTGTGCCGTCGCGACCGCCGAAGGTGGTGACAGTCAAGCGGCACTCGCATTCCTCGAATCGCTGCCACCGGAAAAGCAAGATCAGGCTGAAGTACAGCGCGCATGGGGCCATATTCTCCAACGTGTCGATGAACCGGAAGCCGCGATTCGTCGCCTCTTGCGTGCCGTCGAGTTGCGGCCCGATTCGGTCGAGTCACTTGTCAGTCTTGGCGTCGCCTTGCGTCAACAAGGTCGTTTCGATGACGCCGTCGACGTACTGCAACGCGCTGCAACTCGTTGTCCGCACGACATGAGCATTCTAAATAGCCTCGCCAATGTGCTACGGGACAAAGGCGATTTGCTAGGTGCTCGCGAACTGTGTGACGTGGCACTGCAGGTTGATCCGACTCACTCCCTGTTGCGACTCAATCGCGCGTCATTGTGTGAGCGATCTGGCGATATCGACACGGCACGCCAAGACTTAGCGTATGTCGTCGATCACCCAACGACATCGCTGCTCAATCCAACGCTGCTCGAATTGCGGCTCGCCTGTTTGTACCCGGGCGCCGGCGCCACGGCGGCAGAACTGAGATCGTTTCGCGACCAACTCACCACGGTGTGTGACAAACTTGTGACACAGTCACGGCCCGCTGCGTGGTCCCTGGGCGAGTTGCGTCAGGCTGCGGTTCCGCCCCTTGGCCTGCTGTATGACTCTCAGGACAATCGCAAACTGCGGGAACGATTTGCCGAGATCTACCGCCCTCGCCTCGCCGGGCCACGCAATGAACTCGATGATCGTTCCCTCAAGACTCGCGCGGTTCACCACGGTCAAACGCGGCACGCCGTCGGTTTTTATGTCGGTCGTCAGCAAGAGTCGGTTTTCGCTCGTTGTATGAGCGGCATCGTAAATCGTCTCGAACAAGATTCATGGCAACCGCTTGTGTTTGGCACGGCCAGCACTTTGGTGAAGTTGCAGCACCATCTCGACCAACGGCGAGTACAATTCGTCGAAGTCGGCGAAGATCTTGATCACACGGCCATGCGCATGCGTGCGACCGGCGTCGAACTATTGTATTTCTGGGAAGTTGGTACAGATCCACATAACTACTTGTTGCCATTCTTGCGCGTTGCCCCCATCCAGGTCACGTCGTGGGGAGTACCTGACACGACGGGCGTGCGTGAAGTCGATGCCTATTTGTCGAGTGAACTGGTGGAGACGCCTTGGGGTGCTGAAGCGAGTGACATCGATGTGTCGCTCTATACGGAACGGTTGCTACTGGCCAGTACTCTATTAACATTTCAACCCAAGGTAACTCGACCGTCTTCTCCGGCGCAGTGGCTGGATTCACTTAACGTTGCTGCGACGCAACGCCTCTACCTTTGCACGCAAAAGCTGGAGAAGCTGCACCCTGATTTCGACGGTTACCTGATTGACATTCTGCGGCAGGATCCACGAGGGATCATCGCGATCTTCGCG
>JAGQPK010000168.1 GCA_020426755.1 Planctomycetales bacterium | reverse complement strand
CTTCTTCGCGAGTAGCAACGTTGATCCACCAGTCGTCAGCGACGGGGTCGTAGCTGATGTCCGTCTGTGTGTTCTTCCCTGCGACACCGCCGGCATCAACCGTTTCAATAAAGGTGATCAACGATCCGGCGCGGAGATCCGACCAAATCGGGTCTTGGCTGAGCGTCATCGAGCCACGGGTAATGCCGCCCGCATCCGCCGGTTCATCCTCGGTCCAATCCATGCGCCAACCGCGCATGTCGACATGGTCATTGACGACCAATAGTTCAAACCAGTTGCCGCCATTGCCGACGATCGTGCCGAAATAACGATCGATTCCCTTGCCGTCATCGAGCCGATTGCTGCCGCTGACTGCGTTGTATTCGTTGAGCACGACATCCGCGGCAAAGCCTGGACGCAGAAGTAAAAACGCACCTAATAAGCCCCAACACCAACGTCGCATACTCGGTAAACCTCCGCGTTTAGATACTGCGATCCGGAACGGCCGCTGCCGACTATTTTAGTCGAGCGGAAAAACTTTTGCGACCGTTAGATTCTCACTCTTTATCCAAGACTCATCAAATGCTCACTACGCGAAGCGCAAACCGGAGGGACGATGAGAGGGTTCCCTCGGCCGGCCTGTTCACAGACCAAAGGAATTCGCCTTCAGCAAGTTCCGAAACGTGCCAGACGGACGCAAGTTCGCCGAAAGGCGCAAGCCGCGGTTCTCGGTATTGGATGAATCGGCGCCAGCGCAGGAACCGACGCTGGCGCGTTGCGGCGAACTACGGACGGGATTAAGAGAACCAGCGTCCCGGTGCACCCAGCGCGGCACGCAACGATCGCTTAGCTTTACGCACTAGCGTCCGAATTCGCTCTGGACTTTTTTGCATACGCTGCGACGTGACCCGCAATGAACGCCGTTCCAGAAAGATCCAGCGTAGCGCACGCTGCTGCTCTCTTGGCAGTCGAGCAAACTCCGCGCGTATAATTCGCTTAATATCCGCCTCGTGAGCAGCAGTACTCGGCGAGCGAGTCTTCCCGTCGGGGATATCCACGCCGATAATTTGAGGTATGCGGTCGGAGTCATCGGGGCGGACATTCGCGACTGCAGGGCGGTTTCGTTTCGCGTAACGCTTTGGCCGAGTACGGAAACGCAGCATCGAGATCAGGCGTCGGTCGGCGACTCGATTGATCCATACCGTGAACGCGGCGGATGTCTCTTGCCGCAGCTGGCCGATGCCCTGAAACGCGTCCAGGAATACCTCTTGCATGACATCGTCGACGCCAAAATCGGCAAACGGATGGACCTGCAAGGCCCTGGCCACTCGAATCGAGATCGCTGGCTGATGTGCTCGCAGCAACTCTCCCAACGCGTCCACGTCGCCGGCAACTGCGGCGCGAACGATTTCGTCCGACGGTTCCTCAAATGGGGAATCGTTTTGCGTGGATTCGATGTGGGTCATCTTTGCTGAACGCTATATGCCGGCAACTTCTCTAGCAACGATCATAGCAACAAATCGCCAATCCGTGTCGAGCCATCGACCATTATAGTAGTGTGCTCACCTGCGTCGACTAATTTGCGCCGTCCGCTCGGTTACGTCTCGGCGATTTCAATCGACTCGGCGATACTCACCGCCATTGCGTCGCGCAAGAGCCTCCATAAGTCGGGATTTCTGCCCGATACTGACGGTCGAGATCGTTACTCGTCGGAACAAGTTTTGATAATCAACCGCGCGCAAGATGTCATCCGGCTTAACGATTTCTCCCGCAGTCGGGTCACCATCGGATAGCAACAAAATGAGCTCGGGTTGAATTGGATCCTGCAAGGCAGCCTGCAATCCACCGTACAAATTCGTGCCCCCGCCATTCTGGAGTTTCGTAAGTTGGACAGTAAGTCCAAGTTTGTTGGCAGGGTTTGCCTCGACGAGACTCGGGGTAAGGGAAACGACGTGCTGGTCGAATCCGATGACGCGGAATCGCTGGTTGGCTCGAAGGCCTTGCACGACCTGCAGGGCCTCGCGTTTGGCAGCGTCCAGTCGCGTTGTCCGTCCAGATGTCCACTGCGACATGGTTCCAGAGAAATCAATGACGAAGGTCACGCGATCGGCATAGACAGGTAAACCAAAAAACGTGGGAGCTTGGTACCGTCGTCGCTGCGCGTCGTCGACTCGATAACTATCTGCGATTGTCGAGTTTCGACCCTCGGGATTCACCCCCTGATCACCCGCACGCAACGGTTGCTGACTGACAATCAAGTCAGCGGCGGGCTGGGGATTCACGCGAGCTTGCTGACCATTCCGCTCGTCCAAGGAAAAATCCAGCCAAACACGCAATTGACCAGAGAGTGTCGGCCGCAGCACTTCGAGCCATTCATACGCTTCGGTGGTGCCAATCTGTAGCAGTGCCAACAGCACACCCGAACGCACAGCGTACTCACGTTGGAAATGCGGCGTCTGCGAAAACTCAATGATTGCAGGTACGGCCGTTTCCTCACGTTGTGCCCCGAGAATATCCACCGCCAGCAAGGCAATTCGCGGATCTGGGTGCCTTACGAGCCTTAGCGCCACGTCGCGCACTTCTTCGTGTTCGAAGGCACGAAGTGCGACTAAAATGGCATAGCTCAATTCCGGCACGGCCGACTCTGGCGTGAAGTTCGCAACTTCTGCTGCCGGCTCCAAGTTTTGCCCTGCTTCCTCCTGTCGTTGGCGGTTGTCCCGCGCCGGGTCCCGGATCCATTCGCTGAGCTGAGGTGGTTGCGTAGGCGTTGGCACCGATTGGCTGTTGTCTGGCAACTGGACAGCGGCTTGAATGGGCATGTCCGGCACGACGACGCACGTCGACAGCCACCTGAGAAACGCTTGCCGTGGAGCCACGCCAGGCGGACACATCCCCAGCGTTTCGACGAGCAAGAGCAGCGTGCTGGTCGGGTGACGCGCACCAACCTGCGAATCAGCCGCCTCGATGAGCAGTTCAGGCAAATCAGGATGCAGCAAGTGTTTGTGCCGCAACGTATCCAGTGCTACCAACTGACCACGTTGCGAGCCGTTAAGCAGTTGTCGGCGGAGTTTTGGCGGGATGGGCGCAACGACATCACGCGTGTTTGCGCGTGGAGAGCGGGCAGGTGTGGCCGCTGTAACGGACGAGCCAATCGACAACGAGACCGCAAAAACGACGAGGCAAGAACGGATTGCCGTCAGGAAAGGGCGTGGCACCGCGGTTCCATGGAACCCGATCTTATTTGTTCGTGCACACGCCTTGGTCATTGCCCGTTCCCCGAATTGTCGTCTGCAAGGGGATGTCAACCATCCCTTGCATCATGATCAATTTGAGGGAACGAGACAAGTTATCCGTAGGTTGCATCCATGCCGAGACGCATTTTCAGTTCTTCGAACTGTTGTGCGTATTCTTCGCTCGACGAATGCACGTGTTCGGCCTCGGTGATAAATCGCAGTGCCTCATCCGAACCGACGCCGTACGTCTCCAGGATGCTCTCATAGGAACGCAATTCCTGGCCGTAGACGATGAGTAGCTTATGCTCGTCGAATTGCACTTCCTGCGGAATTTGCGGATTGAGCACGGCAATGCCAGTGCAGCCGTCGTTCGTCAGCAAATCCTCAAAATCCCACAGCGTGCTGAGCAACACCGGCATGTCCATGTGTTCGCGGTAGAGGTCGGTATGACCGGCCCCGTCGCGCGAGTGGCTCGTTTCCAACACCACATCGACAACATTGCCGAGCGGTTCGAGCAGCTCGATGAACAACTCAAACAGGTTTTCGTGCGACGCTGCGGCCATGATCACGGGCAGATCGGTTTTCGTTTCTGCATCGTGATAGGCGTCGTGCCGATAACCTTGTCGCGGTACCACCTTGAGGTCATAGGACGGTCGAATTGCCTCGGTCAGGGTAAAGCTACCGTACTTCTTTACGCCCAAGTGAGCTTCCAGCTCGTCCTTGGACAGGTGCTCAAAGCTGCTGGCCAGTGCCTGCGCTTGTGCATCCTCTTCCTGGAAAACGTTTTGAAAGAAGTTCTTCAGAAAGCCCATCTTGAACCTCAAGTGCTACGTGGTGCAAAGCCCCAGTGAATTGCGAGTCGATTACGTGCGTATGGAACAAAACTAGTTCACGCTTCGAATTCGTGATGACACGAAGGTCAGACGGATTCCTGCAAGCGTAGCGGCGCCGTCGAAATAACCGGCCACTGGCACTGAGATTCGCAAATTGGAAGAGGCGTCAGGATGTTGAAGCTACTGTCGACATCCGTTCGCGCTCGGAGAAAGTCTAGCACTCGCCTCTGCCTGCTCGCTTGTCCCTGTTCCTAGATAACGCGCGACACACTCATTTGGCTCCATTACAGGGCCCCGTATTTTGCAACTCGCTGCAGACGGTATACTCGGAAGCTCAGCTTGGCACTTGAGGATGGTTCGATGGATCAGTTGTTAAGGAGGCTCCGTCAGGCAAATGCAGTTGTCGCCTGGCTGGCGATTGCATGCAGTCTTACGTTGGGATGCCAAGATTCCCGCTCACCGACGACCGAGCCTGCCGACGGCAACCCGAGTGCAACACCGGCAGGAGACGCAGCGCAGCGTCAACCGAGCAGTGCGACCATTTCCTTGACGGGAGACATCACCGTCTGGGACGCCATCTACCTGCAAGGTGAGCCGGTCGGCTCGCAATCGTTGACGCGGATTCAGTCGATCGTTGACGGAGAGACTTTCCTAGATGCAGTCGCGCAGTCAGAACTGCGAGTCGAACGATTTGGCCAACAAGCGACTCAGCGACTGCGGCTGGCGAGCCGCGAGACGATCGATGGGCAGGTCGAGAGAATCGAGTCTGAAATGGTTTCGGGAGTTGGCCGTCAGAAGTTGCTGGGCCGTCGCAGCGGCGAGACGTTGGCCCTGGAAATGATCGACAGCGGTCAGCCAGCCACGATTCTCCGATTACCACCACAGTGCGGTGGATTCTTCGCCGTGGAATGGTCGCTTCGCCGACAGCCGATGCAGGCGGGTGAGCAACGTACGCTACACGCCATTGCGCCCGTGTTGAATCAAGTCGTCCTGGTCGAATTATCGGCTGCGGACCTAGAATCCGTCGACGTTCCCGGGGGCGCACGCCGCCTATTGAGGATCTCCCAGCGCATGAGTCTACTTAATGGCCAGGCGCCGCCGTTCGATAGCCAAATGTGGGTGGACGAAGTTGGTGAGATTCAGAAGAGCGAGATGGCTGCGCTGCGACAAACGACCTATCGAGTTGATAAGGTGACGGCCGAACATTTGCTCGAACGCACCGGCAGCTTCGACATCGGCAGACTGGCCACGGTGCATGTCGTGGCGCCAGCAACCAACCCACATGAGGCCGAGACGGCACTTTACCGAGTGACGTTGCAGACGGCGGATCCGTCTACACGTTTTTTAAATACGTCGGGCCAGTTAGTGAAACGAATCAGCGACAAGCAAGCTGAAATCACCGTGCTAACCGTACGCCCCGATAGCGCCACCTTCACCGATTCGCAAGCGGTTACGCGTGCGGATCTATCTGATTCCAATATGCTGCAGGCACACGACCCGCGGGTGGTCGCCTTGGCCGAACAGCTCTCGCCCGCGGATAACGCTTGGACGATGGCCTGCCAGATCGAACGACTCGTTCATGAGCGGGTAACACAGAAGGACTTTTCGACCGCTTTCGCCTCCGCGGCCGAAGTGGCTGCACAACTCACCGGCGATTGCACGGAACACGCCGTCCTTGTGGCGGCATTGTGTCGCAACCAAGGTATTCCGGCGCGCGTGCTGATCGGGCTGGTATACGTCCCGCGCGATGCGGGCTTCGGCTTTCACATGTGGAATGAGGTGTACGTCGAGGATCGCTGGATCCCGCTCGATGCAACCTTGGCGCAAGGCGGTACACATGCCGCTCACTTGGTGCTAGGACGGAGCGGACTAGAATCCACGACAGGTTTGGCAGATTTACTGCCCATCGTTGATGTTCTGGGACAAACCAAGATTGAGATCTTGAGCGTGCAATGAAGATATATACGAAGCAAGGCGACGCGGGCGAAACGGGACTTTACGGCGGGAGTCGCGTCGCCAAGGACGATATTCGAATTGAGGCCTACGGGACATTGGATGAACTGTCTGCGTGTCTCGGGCAGGCTCGGGCTGCGGGGCTGGATGCCGAGCTAGACGAGCTGCTGCAAACGGTGCAGTGCCATCTGTTTGTCATCGGGGCTCAATTGGCGTCCCCGCTTGCCGGTGGGCCGGCAGGTAACTTGCCCGACAGTGCCGCTCACGAACTAGAAGCAGCCATCGATCGCTGGGAAAACGAACTGTCACCTTTAAAAAACTTCATTCTGCCCGGTGGCACCACAGCGGCGGCGGCGTTGCACTTGGCGCGGGTTGTCTGCCGGCGCGCCGAGCGACGCGTTGTAACGCTGGATCGGCGGGACGCCGTCGCCCCAGCGACCATTCCGTATCTTAACCGGTTGGGAGACGCCCTATTCGTTGCCGCTCGCGTCGTCAATAGTCGAGCCCAGGTCGCCGACGTCCCCTGGCAGCCTCCTCAGGGACCCGATCTTTCTCTGTGAGGTCCTTTGTAGTACGCTGACTCGCTTCGGGTCGCTGCGAGACGGTTCCTGCAAGACGGCAGCGAAACCAGATTCCGCGCGACCCAAACCATCTGGCAATCCGGCCGGTGTGGCACCGGCAGGCGGCGGACTGCATTTCAGAATCCATGTTTCGAGGGCGGGGGCGATGATGTTGAACCACCTGTTGCGTGCGGGTCGGTGTCTGCCGTTAGTGTTGCTTCTGTGGCTGGGACTTCCTCAGCTTCTGTATGGGCAAGACGGAGACGCCGGTGCGATCCGAGCGGCAAATACCGCCTGGATGTTGACTAGCTCCGCGCTCGTACTGTTCATGACGGCACCCGGCTTGGCGATGTTTTACAGCGGCTTGGTTCGCCGCAAGAACGTCTTGGGCGTAATGATGCAGTGCCTGTTTCTCATGGGCCTGATGACGACGCTCTGGGGCATCTACGGGTACTCGCTGTCGTTTGGGGCGGCCGGCGAGAATGCTTGGATCGGGAACGGCGAATTCCTCTTTCTCAACAACGTGAAGATGGTGGCGGGCGTGGCGCCGGAGGGGCCGGCGAGTGATTTGTCCGGTTTGGCCTTCATGGTCTTCCAGGGCATGTTCTTTATCATTACGCCCGCACTGATCTGCGGTGCCTTTGCCGAACGAATGAAGTTTTCGGCCATGGTTGTCTTCTCGATGCTGTGGGGAACGCTCGTTTACTGTCCGCTTTGCCATTGGGTCTGGGCCGGCGGCGTGCTGGCCTACGGTGAGGAATGGGCAATCGCCAACGGCGCGCTCGATTTTGCCGGCGGAACCGTAGTCCACATCAGCTCCGGCGCTTCAGCGCTGGTTTGCGCGATCCTGATCGGCCGCCGCTTGGGATTCGGCACGGAAGACATGCGTCCTCACAACCTGACCTACACGGCACTCGGTGCCGCGATGCTCTGGGTGGGCTGGTTTGGCTTCAACGCCGGCAGTGCCGCCGCTTCGAATGATTTAGCGGTGAGCGCCTTCGTGGTCACTCACTTCTCCGCCGCCGCGGGCGCCGTCGCTTGGGCCGTTATTGAATGGATTGTACGCGGCAAAGCCAGCATCCTAGGTGCCGCGTCGGGCGCCGTCGCCGGGCTGGTCTGCATCACGCCCGCGTCGGGCTTTGTGCAGCCGATGCCCGCTTTGATCATGGGCGCCCTGGCCGGCTTGGTTTGCTATTTTGCCTGTAGCTCACTCAAGGGCCGCTTCGGCTACGACGACTCATTGGATGCCTTCGGTGTGCATGGCGTCGGCGGCACGCTGGGCGCCGTGCTAACCGGCGTGTTCGCCACCACCGACGTGAACCCCAACGGGGCCCAAGGCCTGATGTATGATCCCTCCGGCGGTATGAAACTGCTGATTGGCCAAGCCGTTGCCGCTGTGATCACCATCGTGTATGCCGTCATCGTCACATTTGTCCTGCTCAAGATCATCGATTTGACGCTCGGTTTGCGAGTCAGTCAGGAACGCGAAGTGCAGGGCTTGGATATCTCGGAGCACGGCGAAGAAGGTTATATTTTTACCTAGCCAATGCTGTGCGTAACGCGTCGTCGGTTGACAACTAACGCTCGGCGCGGTGTCAAAGTTCGAGGCGGATCAGTTAAACACGTGTTTGGGAACGGGCAGCCGAGCAGTTGCCCTTTTTCCCAACACGTTATCGATTAGGAGTTGAGTGGAATGAAAAAAATTGAAGCCGTGATTCGGCACTTCAAACTAGAAGAAGTCAAGAACGCATTGTCGGAACAAGGCGTGCATGGGATGACCATTACGGAAGTCCGTGGTTTCGGCCGCCAGAAGGGTCATAAAGAGACCTATCGCGGCACCGAATACACTGTCGACTTCGTTCCCAAAGTGAAGATGGAGATTGTGTGCAGCGAGAGCCAAGTGCAGGCGACGCTCGACACGATCATGCGTGCCGCCCAAACGGGCCAGATTGGCGATGGCAAGATCTTCGTCAGTCCGCTGGACACGATCGTTCGTATCCGCACCGGCGAAACCGGCGACGACGCACTCTAGTCGTTCGCCACCTCAACATGCCGGATGCAGTATCGAAGAATCAGAGCCTGATTCGCGATGAACTAGTAGCGACGCGGCAAGGACTTGCTGACGGCCGCGTCAAGCTGCTCAAGCAGCATCGCGATGGGTCTCCGGGCATTCAAGTGTGTGCTCGTCTTACCGACTTGCTCGACGGACTCGTCGGGCAAGTCGTCGAGGCGGCGCTGCGCGAATTCGGCAGCCAAGCCGATGCGGTTCGCGGGAGCATCGCGTTGGTCGCGTACGGCGGCTACGGGCGCCGAGAAATGGCTCCTTTTTCCGACGTGGACCTCATGCTCCTCCATGAGTCCGGCGCGGCCCAACCCGTTTCCCGTCTCGCTCAGCGTCTGGTCAAAGAT
>JAGQPK010000167.1 GCA_020426755.1 Planctomycetales bacterium | reverse complement strand
CACGAGCAGTCGGTCGATTTCATGATCGGCCACGACGCGGACTACCGGCGAACTACTTTGCAACTCAGCATTGTGCGTCATGCCGCTTTCAAAGTTCCAAACGCTCAAGCTACCGTCGGTTGCTGCCAGCAACACCTCGTTCGATAACGGCGTACTCCATGCTAAATCGACCAATTCGTGCCCCAGGAAATCGTATCGATCATTTAACGTCAGACGCTTAGACGGATGCAATGGCTGTAGATTCCAAAGCGTGATCAGATCGTCACCGTAAGAGAATGCCACATACTGACCGTCGACGGAAACATCAAGCGACTTGGCATCGTAGCGGCGCAACCGCAAATCAATCGGGAGAAAACCGGATGGGCCACTGGACGACACATGCACCCCATCCTCCTTCGTACTCGCCACAACGATTTGCTTTTCTCGCGTGTGAAGCACTTCATACTGGCGTACGATGTCCTTGAATGCCTCGTCATACTTCACGAAACGTGGGACGTCGCCCGACGTATCCCAGATTTGCATATGGCCCGTAAAGGTCGAGGTCGCCAAGCGATTGCCGCGTTCCATAAAAGTAATCGCGCCAGCCCAGTTCGATTCGAGAGGATGCGTCACTTTTTTGTTAAGATTGACAACGTTGAGCATGCGGTGTCGACCGCCTGCGGCAATCAGATTCCGATGGGGCGAATAAGCGTAGTTAGAAACCTGCTCATGCAACTCGTACTGCTGAGCGGGCGCCTCAGATAACGATGGCCACGTTTTGATCACACCTTGTCGATCTGCTGTAACGAGCGTACCGGAATGCAACTCGAATCCAACGAGTCTAACGGGATGGTCGTGTGCGTCCAACTTGCCCATCACTTGGCCGTCGGGGCGCAGCACAATCACCTCGCCGTCGCGGTTACCCACGCCAATCAGCACTTCACCGTTGCGTTGGTGTGTCGCCAACGCACTAATTGGAGCGGTCGTATCCAGAAGCGTTCCCAGGTCGCATAGTTCCGGCATACTCAAACGCGACAGTCGCCCTTCGACATCCCCAACAAGCAAACTGCTGCTGCCGTCGACGTGCAGAAAGGCAATTCGGCGCGGACTGACATTCAATCGAGTCGTATACTGAATCCTTTCGACGCGATCACGTAACAACCGCCAAGTGAACTCGCGATCAGAATCTGCGCAAAGGTTAACATCGTCGAGCAGTTCGCGAGCCGCCTGCGGATCGTGTTCGACGATCAGCGTACTGGCTTCACGTAATGTCGAACTATATTGACGCTCGCGAATTAGCGACAACTGTTGTTTTGCCTGGTAGGCCAACTGCTGGTTGGCAGCCACCGCGTCGTCCAATTCCGTATTGGCTCGCGACAACTCGGCCGCCCGCTGCGAGTTGAGATAATTGAAGATGCCCAAGTAAACCAGAGCAATTAACGCGGACGTCAATCCAATCGAAGCCAACGTGCGGTAGCGCCGCGCTACTCGCCAGAAAGAATCTACGAGATTGAACGAGACCGAAACAGGCAAGTCGTTTAACCAATGCTCTAAGTCGCGTCGCATGGCTGCCGCTGTGGCATACCGCTGCTCCGGTTGTTCCGACATCGCCGTCCGACAAATTGCGACCAGGTCGCGAGGCAGGTGCGACGCGCGGAGCTTATCCAGCGACGGTCGCGCATCTGCTGCCGGTAATTCGCCCTGCATAAGCACTCGATACAGCATCACGCCAAGGCTGTATACATCTGAACGCTCGTCCGCCCGCGATGCGTCAACACGTTGCTCTGGAGCGCTATAAGGTGGCGTGCCGATCTGCTCTCCGTCATGAGTCAACAACTGATCGTCCACGATCACCGCCGAACTGTCCAAGGTTGGTCCAAAGACAAGGTCGTCCAGGTTCGCCACACGGACTAAACCCCAATCAATTACGACGACACGCGAATCGGTAACCAGGACGTTGCGACACTTGAGGTCGCGATGAATGAGACCGCTGCGATGCGCGTAGGAAATCGCAGCCGCAATTCGAATGAGGATGCGGATAAGATGACGAAACGTTGCATCATGACGCCGACAACGCCAGCCGTGATATTCTGAATACAAGTCGTCCAACGTCAACGCACGCTTGGCAGGCGGGCCATTGTCATTGGAGACCAACTCCATCGCACACCAAGGCACCTCGTCGTCATCCTCGAAATAGTCGTAGATCGGCACGATGCCCGGGTGCTGCAAACCGGCCGTCACTAACGCTTCACGCTCGAACCTCATGCACCCCGATGGCAACGCAGTTAGCCCTTCCTGCGGGCGCTTCAACATTACACGACGCTGCAAATGCACATCACGCGCCTCGTAGATAATGCCCTGCCCTCCGCGTATCGGCGGCACACTGTGGTCAATGACGTATCGAGTTCGCCAGGGTGTAGTCATTTCAGGGGCCGATGTTTGAGAAATCTATTCAAAGCGATAAACTCAAGCCTGTGCACTAGTTTAAATGGATTCTCGATGATCTGCATGCATTGACCCGTTATGGCAGAGCGAACTTCCAAGTCGTCCACCGGTTCAATTGCGGAAGAGGTGCACCTAGAACTGCTGCGAGCGTTCTCACCTGATTCCTTCAGCCGGGCAGGCCATTTATGGCTGATCGCTCATCTCGGCGGATACCTGGCGACTCGCCACTTTACGGCACGTGCCGACGATGCGAAACGTCGTGCGATTGTAGCTGCAATTAAAGGTTTTTTGGACGCCGCCTGGGAGCGACGTGACGGCGCGCTGTTTCTAGACGTGATCAGCGAACTCGGCGCCGCCGAACCAGTGCCCTGCCCCGTGATTGACGGTATCTTGAAAACCGCGGCCGTCGTTGGCAAGTCGCCTTCGAACATTCAAGCGCGACGAGCGGTTTCGCGACGCTTTGTAAAGAAGACCTTACTCACCATCGAAGCCGATCGCACGAGTGCACCGGTGGCAAGGTGGTTAAGGCATTCGTGGCGTGCCTTTCAGCAAGCCGTCGATGCCGTTGCCAATCACTCAACGACTCAAGGGACACTCGACACCGCAACTGACGCGCTTGTTTCTACTCGATACGTCAGCAGATGGTTAATCGAACTCAGTGCTCAAGACACTACCGCCGCGCTGGCCGATGCGGCCGCCAACGCGAACGCGATGAACTCTCCGCCCCTGGCCAGTCTCCCGGCCGAGGCCTGCACTTATCTCCGCGACAGTCTGCAATCGAACAAGTTCTCGCACGAAGAACTATTGCAAATTCATAATGCATTCGCACAGTGCGTGCTGGATTTGCCCTCGGTTGATGTGAACCGAGCGGCCGAACTGATTGGCGTTACCGTCGATCGAGTGCACCGCCTAGCGGCACTCGGTGTTATCGACACGTTCTACATTCGCCGTCGAGTCCCCAAGGCGGAAGTCACCGCCAAGCAAAAAGGAGCCGCTCGCCGCTCCACCGAAATTCAGCCAGCCGAGTCGCCGGCACTCACCGCCACGCTCGTCGATATCCTCAAGTCAACACAGTTCAGCATTCCGGAGCTGCTCGACATCCAATCCGCGCTCAGCAAACGGATCGTCAGCGCATCTTTTCCGCTCAAGGCCGCCGTCGAGCGACTCGGCTACTCCGAGGTCCACGTCCATCTGTTACTGCGACGTGGAAAAATCAAATCGTTTGGCCTGGCACGCTGCATCCCGGAGTCCGAGGCAATTCGGCTACAGCGCGATCCCAACCAGCCACACATGGGCCGGCCGAGAATCTCAGAAGGCGGTCTTTAGTATCAGTTAGTTCGCCGCAATGCGCTAACCGCGGTTCTCGGCAATGCCTGAATCGGCGCCAGCGCAAGAACCGACGCTTGCGCGTTGCGGCGAACTGCGGAGTTCGAATCCGTGCAGGACCATGCACAAAACGATTGAGGAATGATGATTGCTGAGTTCTGATCTTGGAAGGAAATACAAACGATTCAGCTGCAGTTCTTCACACGAGCCGTAATCTCCGTGTACAGTTCGGCCGACAGGGGCCCACGCTCAGCAGCGGCAACGTTCTGCGCGAGATGATCTGGATTGCAAGTGCCAACGATCACGGTATCGCAGTTGGGATGTGTCAGAGTGTAGCGCAAAATCAGTTCGGCCCGCTTCATGCCAGCCGGCAGAAGCTCATCCAGGTTCGCTCGCGTCCAAACATCATTCAATTGTGGTCGTTGAATCTCCGCGTCCGGACCGCCTTGCGCTACGCCGCCACGAATGATAATGCCCACGCCATTCGCCGCCGCTCGCGTAATCCATTCGCCATGTTCCGGCGCCAGACAACTGTACGGAATCTGGAACGTCTCAAACACATCCAGTTCAATCAAGGCCGGCAAATTCGGTAGGCTACTCGAAATACCCAGGTGCCGAATCGTACCCTGCTCTCGATACTGTTGCAGCAAATCAATCAGTCCGGCTTGCCGCAGTGATTCGGCATCTCCCCCGTGAAACTGCAGCAGATCAATGTAATCGGTGCGCAAACGCTGCAGGCTCGTCTCGATGTTTCTTCGCACGACGTCGGCCTGCCAGACATGTGCGATTTCGAGATGATCTTCATGCTGTACGTAGGCACAGCCGCACTTAGTGGCGAGATAGAACTCATGCCGACGGTGACCGATGTAGTCACCAATCCGTTGTTCGCTCATGCCGTAGTCTGGTGCCGTGTCGATAAAATTAATACCAACATCGAGCACTCGATTCAGAAAGCTGTCAGCATCTGCTTCGCTGACGACGCGCACGCCCCACGTACGCGGCCCACGCAGCCCCATGCTACCGTAGCCAAGTTGGCTGACTTGCATGCCAGTGCTGCCGAGGCTGTTCATTTTCATCGATTGCGAGGTCCGTTTGTGTGTCGAAGTAGTTCGCCGAAAGGCATTAGCCGCGGTTCTCGGCATGCGAGACTCAGCGGCGACTCTAACCGACGCTGGCGAGTTACGGCGAACTAGATCATGACTTTCGGCGAACTTGCGAAATCTATTTGCCCTGCAAATCTGCCTTCGGCACATACGCAATCGATGTCTGCAGTGCGTGCCCGCAAGAGCATCCCGCGCTGGTTTCTGGTGCCAGCAGTAGGCCGCCGCTGGGAATTAAGCTCAGCCAGCAACCGCTGCGCAGTCCGAACATCTCGGTACGTTGCTTTGTCGCCAAGTCGAACATACCGTGATATTCGTAGCGGCTGAAGATGGCGTTACTGGAAGCCGACATGACACCGCAGCCGTGCCAGTTAAACTCTTCGACGCCCAAAACTTCGCCTGTCTTCAAGGCATAGGTGTGTTTGTTGAAGTAGACGCGATCGTCGACGATTGTAGGATGAGCCAAGTGGCCAGTGTGATGCCCCTTTTTATCAGGCGCATCATGTTGCCACATCGGTTCGCCATCAGAGGACTTAAAAGCGTAGGTGTGAAAGACGGCATCCGTATCGGTTCCCGTCACCAGCAGGACACCGTTCGCACTGGTCATGTAGGTGACGGAAGCGCATTTACTGAAATCGAATGGCCGCTCCCAAACGACCTTGCCGGACTCTTCTTCAAGCGCGACGAGCACTTGATCGGTCAGCACCTCGGCCAGCATCCTACCGGACTCGGATTTCTTGGCCGCCTCACTCCGGCTTTCGATAAAGTAGATCCGTCCACCGGCAATCGTGATCGTCGAGTTCATGATCACGCCTTGGTGATAGTTCCAGCGCAATTGGCCATCGTAGGCATTCATAGCGAACAAGTCGTCGCTGGTGACGCGAGCCACGTCGCGGGAACCAAACGTTTCGTACCACTCACCCGCATCGCCCGAATACTGCGAACCGGGCCGCACGCCGCTGCCGACAAGCATACCGCCGACGCGTGATACGTAGCCCCAGGCATTGCTTTGCGCGGGCGACAACTGCGGCACCTTAAACTCTGAACTGCGTTCGCCGGTTTGGCCGTTGAAACCTACGCAGCGATCCCCGATGGCTACCCAGACGTGATCGGCGTCAGCCACCATATTCGATCCATCGCGCGGCATGTTGGCGCGTCGCATCGTAGGAATCTGCTTTGACCAAAGAATCGTGCCGTTATAGGCGTCGACGGAGAACAGCGTGCGATTGCCTTGAATGTAGAGTCTTCCGTGAGCCGACACGGGTGGTGGATTACGATTGCCACGGTCTGGCATTGGCCGCGCGCCAGGGCGGCCCCACCATTGCACCGCCAGTTCACCTTGCACGCGCTGATCAGCACTACACGAGGCGTTGTCGGGCGACGCGTACTGATGGGTCCATTCGCCCACTCCAGCCAACGCACCTCTCTTCGCAAACGCGACGTCGACACCAGCCACATTGGTTGCCTGCCAGTCGCTCGCGCTAATGACGTCCTGGTAGGCGGTCTGGGCGGCGTCATTGGGCGCACTGCCTTGCACGGCATAAACGAGCGTTCCGCCCTGCGGCCTCAGATAGCGATAAAGTGACACATCGCTGGCAGTCGGCAGCCGACCTTCGCGCAGTCCGCTTTCGGAAACGATGAGATTGAACAGATACGGTCCGAATTGCAGGTCATCGAGAGGTCGCTGCAAGACGGTAACGCGCGTCCCACTGTAGCCCGCTTCGTCCATGCTCTTGCGTATGCGTTGCACACGATCCGCATCCGGTTCAACGACAATCAGTTGCAAGTCACTGTTACGTGCCAAGTAGTAGGCGAGTCGCCCGTCGACGGCCCCAGCCACGAGCCCATAGCCGCGCCGCGTGCCCGCCAGCTCGACCAACTTCTGTGACAATTCGTCGTCAGCCTTCGAGTCATCATCGTCGGCATAGGGCGACGGTCGCTCGGCGGGCTTGATCGGTAGGTAATCGAAGTGTGCATCGAACAGATAGAAGTCAGTCTCCAGCCGATTGCCGCTCTCCGTCTGACCACCAACTTGATAACGATAGACAATGTCCCGTTGCACGTCGGTGACGGTAATAGAATGTTTGGTTGCGTACTCCTTCGATTCCTTGATCTTTGGTTCGTTGAGACCAACACCGAATTCAAGTTCGCTTGTGGTGGGTTCGTCGGTTTCCCAATCGATACGCACCGTACCTGGCGCGATAAACTCGGCAAACGGGCCATGCAAACCGGCTGGCGGCTGTTTTTTATTGGCAAAGGGCCCCAGGTATTCTTGCAGTCGCACGGGACGAACATCGGCAGACATCGCCAACTCCTGCACGTCACCTAACAACTGCTTGTCGCCGAAACAGTGGATGGCACCTTCGTCGGTGCTCGCATACAGATAACCATCGACAACGGCTAAGCCATAAACCTTGCCTGGCACATCGCGATGCCACAGTTCTTCACCCGACTCGGTGCTGACAGCCATGATGCGTCCGTCGCCGCCGGCAACCAAGACGCCATTGGCAAAGATCAAAGAGATTGGGCAGTCACACGCCGTGCGCCACTTCACGCAATCGGGGAGCTGTTTGGTGATGGCTTCAATGTGTTCACCGAGCGACGTGATCTGCTCCTTCGCATCGGCTGGTGCCTCAGCCGGCTTCTTCTCCAACAGCTTCTTCAAGGCCGATTGCTGCTTGACGAGCACCGCGCGGGCCGAGTACTTCTCGACATAACTTTGCCGGTCGAGCGCCGAGAGGTGTTTCTCGCCGTACAAGTACGAGAACGGTTGAGCGACAATCATGTGTTGACCAGCAAACGTCGCCAACACGTCTTCGGCTTGCTCATTGACCAGACTGACTTCGCCCGTTTTATTGGGGCCATAGATCAAGCTATCGCCGACGAGCAGTGCATACGTGCCGCCAGTACCGCCTTCGAGTTTGCGAATCAATTTGCCATTCGCCGTATCGAACACCAATGGTCGATCTCGGCCCGTGACAACATATAGTCGTGATGGTGAAGCCAATAGATATCCTTGGGCCGGCAAATCGTTCATCGGCGTTTTCCAAACTTCCGCGCCGGTCGTCGCATCAAGCGAACAGACATAGACGGTCTCGGAAGGAATCACGCCAGCGCCGCAGTAGACGCGACCAGACTGCACAACGACGCCTGTGCGAATCGCCCATGGCGAAACGATTCGTCCATTGCCGGGAATACGGCGCTGATCGCCACCCGGTGCGGTCTTCCAAATCAAGTTGCCATCGTTTGCGGCCAAACAGTAGACGTAGCCATCGTCGCTGCCCACGTACACTCGCCCCTCATCAACGGTCGGTGCTAACCGCACGGGGCCCTCGGTGTAGTACTCCCAACGTTTCGCGCCGGTCTGGGCATCCAGGCAATACACTTTGTTGTCGACGGACGAGCCAAAGTACAACGCATCGCCAACAATCGCGACGTGAAATGCTTTGTCGAATACTTGACGGTTCGTCAAATTGTGAACCTTCGACCAGCCGTCCCACAACGCGGGCTCATCCCACGCCGACTGCGGTCGCGCGGGTGCTTTGTATTCCCACAAATGAACCGGATCAACTGGCGCCTTTTCAGTCGTCGCACCACTCCGAGCTCCATCGTGTTGAAACGTCGGCCAGTCAGCTTGCGTGGTGCCTAAACGACCAGACCACAAGCACATGGAAACCAGAATGAATGTGCAGCAACGTGACATGGACAGCAACCAGTCGTAATTCGGTGGGAGTGTGGCGGATCACACGGACTTAACAATGCCGTTGACGCAGGTATGTGGCTGCTATCCTAACCGATTTAATGAACGCCGAGTACGGCGGAAATTACGCAATGCCAGAATCTCGCGAGTTGTTAACAATTACTTGACGAGACGTAGTCGGTCGGCTTTTGGGCGCCACTGAAAGGCACGAGCTGAATGGTACTCATTTGAGACTTCAGAGCACCAGCGGCATTAAGACCGCCGGTTTTCCGGGCCGCGCAGTCCCCCCTCCCGCAAATGATTCTCAGCTGCCTTGAATCGCGCAGTCCGGGAGGGGGATTCAGGGCGACGGTGACTGAGAAAAGGATCGCCGCAGTAGTCGCCTCGACCAACACGTTCTGCTTCAAGTACTGCAACAG